>NZ_JBEAFZ010000084.1:0-108389 GCF_040062415.1 Klebsiella sp. GG_Kp173 | reverse complement strand
AGTACTCGGCTACGAACCGAGCGGTCGGAGGTTCGAATCCTCCCGGATGCACCATATTCTCCTTAATAACAGCGACGATGTTGTTTTATGGTCTGCGAAATCATCGCCAGCACCAGGGAGGATAACGTTGCGTAAGCAACGGCCCGAAGGGTGAGGCGAAGCCGAATCATCCTCCCGGATGTACCATATTCTCCTCAGTAACAACGACGATGTTGTTACATAGGCTGCGAAATTATCGCAGCACCCGTTCTGAATGCATCATCTTCACTCTTCTCTCACCATCCCGATAACCGCGTTTTCCATCGCCAGTTTCATCCTGACTTTTTTATTGGCAAGCCGCGCTTTCCACTATAATTTATCCTTGTATATCAGCGTTATCAGGCTGAGATAAATGCAAGGAGAGAAATTCATGAAATGGTTCAAAGCAATACCTGCTTTTTGCGCAACGCTGCTGGTGGCGACTGCCCTCGCTGGCTGTGCGGGATCGGCTACAAAGGAGAGTACGGGCGGCTATATTGACGATACCGTGGTGACCACCAAGGTGAAAACGGCGCTCTTTAACGATAAAGACATCAAGTCCTCTGAAATCAGCGTCCAGACCTTTAAAGGCCGCGTCCAACTGAGTGGATTTGTCTCCTCCGCGGAAAGCGCTAAACGGGCGGTGGAAGTCACCCGTCGGGTGCAGGGCGTGCGAATGGTCGAAAACGATCTGCGTATTAAATAAGGCCGCCTATACGGTCTGATGCCTGAAGGCGCCTGTGGGCGCCTTTGTCGTCTGCGCCGCTGGCCGCGACAACGACCGGCTTTTGCGTTACAGTAACCATTCATTAACCGGTTGGTGAGAAGACGATGTACGAAGGTTACGCAGGACTGATCTTTGATATGGATGGCACTATCCTCGATACCGAGCCGACCCATCGTCAGGCATGGAATGAGGTGCTGGGCCGCTACGGTATGCGTTTCGACGAACAGGCGATGGTTGCCCTCAATGGCTCACCGACCTGGCGGATTGCCCAGGCGATTATTGAACTCAACCAGGCGGATCTCGATCCACATCGCCTGGCGCAGGAAAAAACCCTGGCCGTTAAGGCGATGCTGCTGGATAGCGTACGTCCATTGCCGCTGATCGAGGTGGTCAAGGCGTGGCACGGCCGTCGCCCGATGTCGGTCGGCACCGGTAGCGAAAGCGCCGTCGCCGAAGCGCTGCTGGCGCACCTGGGCCTGCGTCATTACTTCTCCGCGGTGGTGGCGGCCGATCATGTGGTCAACCATAAACCCGCGCCCGATACCTTCCTGCTGTGCGCCGAGCGCATGGGCGTCGCGCCGGAAAAATGCGTGGTCTTCGAAGATGCCGATTTTGGTCTGCAGGCGGCGAAGCGCGCGGGAATGGACGCTGTAGACGTGCGTTTGCTGTGAGCGATGCGCTGTCACTCCTCTCGCTGTTTGCCAGTAGCTTTTTAAGCGCCACGCTACTTCCCGGCAATTCGGAGGTTGTGCTGGTGGCTATGCTACTTGCGGGGGTCAGTCATCCGTGGTGGTTAGTATTAATAGCAACAATCGGCAATAGCCTTGGAGGGGTAACTAACGTTATTCTGGGGCGCCTGTTTCCGCTGCGCAAAACCTCGCGCTGGCAGGAGCGGGCGGCCGGCTGGCTTAAGCGCTACGGTGCGGTCACGCTCTTACTGAGCTGGGCGCCGGTTGTCGGCGATTTACTGTGTTTGCTGGCGGGATGGATGCGCATTTCCTGGGGACCGGTACTCTTTTTCTTATGCCTTGGTAAGGCGCTGCGCTATATCGCTATTGCGGCAGCGACGCTTCAGGGCATGACGTGGTGGCACTAATTGGACTGACAGTTCATCCATTACAATTATGCTTATTCAAACGATTTCGACAGGCGGGAGGTCAAATTGATCCCGGACGTATCACAGGCGCTGGCCTGGCTGGAAAAACATCCGCAGGCTCTGCAGGGTATTCAACGTGGTCTGGAGCGGGAAACGCTGCGCGTGAACGCAGACGGCACCCTTGCAACGACCGGTCACCCTCCGGCGTTAGGCTCAGCGCTGACGCATAAATGGATTACCACCGATTTTGCCGAAGCTTTACTTGAGTTCATTACGCCAGTAGATGGCGATATTGAGCATATGCTGACCTTTATGCGCGATGTCCATCGCTATACCGCGCGTCAGCTTGGCGACGAGCGGATGTGGCCGCTGAGTATGCCATGCTATATCGCCCCCGGTCAGGATATTGAGCTGGCGCAGTACGGCACCTCTAACGTGGGGCGCCTGAAAACGCTATATCGCGAGGGGCTGAAGAACCGCTATGGCGCGCTGATGCAGACTATCTCCGGCGTGCACTATAACTTCTCCCTACCGATGGCCTTCTGGCAGGCTAAATGTGGTGTGGAAGACGCTGAGAGTGGTAAAGAGGCCATTTCGGCGGGCTATTTCCGCTCAATTCGTAACTACTATCGCTTTGGCTGGGTGATCCCCTATCTGTTCGGCGCCTCGCCGGCGATTTGCGCTTCGTTCCTGCAAGGAAAGCCGACGACGCTGCCCTTTGAGGAGACGGGCAACGGCATGTATTACTTGCCGTACGCCACCTCGCTGCGCCTCAGCGACCTTGGTTATACCAATAAGTCGCAAAGCAATCTCGGAATTACGTTTAACGATCTGCACGAGTATGTGGCAGGATTGAAGCGCGCGATTAAAACGCCGTCGGAAGAGTACGCCAAAATCGGGCTGGAAAAAGACGGTAAGTATCTGCAGATCAACAGCAATATCCTGCAGATTGAAAACGAACTCTATGCGCCGATCCGCCCGAAACGCGTCACTCGTCGGGGCGAAACCCCGTCCGATGCGCTGCTGCGCGGCGGCATTGAGTACATTGAAGTGCGTTCGCTGGATATCAATCCGTTCTCGCCGATCGGCGTTGACGCCCAGCAAGTGCGTTTCCTCGATCTGTTTATGGTTTGGTGCGCGCTGGCCGACGCGCCGGAGATGAGCAGCGATGAGCTGCTGTGCACCCGCACCAACTGGAACCGGGTGATTCTGGAAGGCCGGAAGCCGGGCTTAACGTTGGGCATCGGCTGCGAAAGCGCGCAGTTCCCGCTAGCGCAGGTGGGTAAAGATCTGTTCCGCGATTTACGCCGTGTAGCGCAGACGCTGGACAGCATTCACGGCGGCGAGGCCTATCAACAGGTCTGCGATGAGCTGCTGGCCTGTTTTGACGATCCGGAATTAACCTTCTCAGCCCGCATTCTGCGTTCTATGATTGAAGAAGGGATTGGTGGAACCGGCCGCGCGCTGGCCGATCGTTACCGGACCCAGCTGCGTGAAGAGCCGCTGGAGATCCTGAGCGAAGAAGATTTCATCGCCGAGCGTGACGCGTCGGTGGCGCGACAGAAGAAAATCGAAGCGGAAGACAGCGAGCCGTTTGAGGCGCTGTTGGCGCGGCACGCGTAGCGGTCGAAGCGCTGGAAAAGAAAAAGGCCACATCACTGTGGCCAAACTTTCATCTCTGATTCAGGGATGATGATGATAATAAATGCGCGTCTTTCATATACTGAGACTCGCGGCTGAACAAAGAGTTCATTTTATTTTAAAAAAATTCACTCCCGGAGGTGACGAATGCCGTTGTTAGATAGTTTCACAGTCGACCATACCCGAATGGAAGCCCCAGCGGTGCGTGTCGCGAAGAAAATGAACACGCCGCATGGCGATGAAATCACCGTATTCGATCTGCGCTTCTGCGTGCCGAACCAGGAAGTGATGCCGGAGCGCGGTATCCACACCCTCGAGCACCTGTTCGCCGGCTTTATGCGCGATCACCTTAACGGGAATGGCGTGGAAATTATCGACATTTCGCCGATGGGCTGCCGCACCGGGTTCTATATGAGCCTGATTGGTACGCCGGACGAGCAGCGCGTCGCCGACGCCTGGAAAGCGGCGATGGCCGACGTGCTGAAGGTGAAAGATCAGAACCAGATCCCGGAGCTGAACGTCTACCAGTGCGGGACCTACACCATGCACTCGCTGGAAGAGGCGCAGGAGATCGCTCGTCATATCATCGAGCGCGATGTGCGCATCAACAGCAACGACGAACTGGCGTTGCCGAAAGAAAAACTGCAGGAACTGCACATCTAGTGCTTCCGCCGCGGCCCGACGCCTGTCGCCGGGCCGCTTTCCCGACGCCGCCATGACGACGACCACCACCTTCTCCTTTCAGCACCGCCCGCTGGTGCCCTTTGCCCATGATTATGCCCACGGTGACCAGGAAGACTGGCATCAGCATGACTGCGCCCAGCTGCTGCATATTTTAAGCGGCGTGGTGCGGGTGGCGACGCCGGCAGGCTACTGGGTGGTGCCGCCCGGGCGCGGCGTCTGGCTGCCGGCGGGAACGCCCCACGCGCTGCGCATGACCGGTAACGTCGCGGCGCGAACGCTGTTTATCGATCCGCTGGCGCGCGCCGATCTTCCGGCGGGCTGCCAGATCGTACAGATCACGCCCCTGCTGCGGGAACTGATTGTCTCCTCCCTGGCGCTGGCTGAGCGTTATGCCCCCGCCAGCCGCGACGAACGGATTTATGAGCTGATCCTCGATGAGATCCGCGGGATGGCGATCCTGCCGTTTGGCCTGCCGGAGCCGCAAAGCGAAACGCTGCGCCGGCTGTGCCAGCAGGTGCGCGAGGCGCCGGGCGGGGTCTGGAGCAGCAGCCAGGCGGCGAAGGCGTGCAGCATGAGCGAGCGAACCCTGAACCGCCATTTTCAGCAGCAGACTAGCCTGACGTGGCGCGAGTGGGTGCGCCGGGCGAAGCTAATGGAAGCGCTGATTCGCCTGGCGCAGGGCCACTCCGTGCTGCGGGTGGCGCTGGAGCTGGGCTACGGCAGCCACAGCGCCTTCAGCGCCATGTTTCGTCGGGTGATGGGCGTCGCCCCCAGCGACTATTTTCGTCCCCCGGCCTGATCGGCGGCGCTGAGCGCATTGCACAGCGCCTGCAGCGAGGCGCGCGCCACGTCATTATCGATACCCACGCCCCAGTAGCTTTCTCCTTGCGGAAAAACGCAGCGGATATAGGCCACCGACCGGCTGTCGCTGCGCGCGCCGAGGGTATGCTCATGATAGTCCTTGATCATAAACGGTTGCCGAAACAGCGCGCTGAGGCCGCTGGCTGCGGCGGAGAGCAGGCCGTTGCCCTGGCCCTGCAGGCGTCGGGTTTCGCCGTGGTGACGCAGCGTTGCCTGCAGGGAAAGCTGGCCATTCTGCTGGCTGGCGCTCTGATAATCGACCAGCGTCAGCGCAGACTGCGTCTGCAGCCCGTAGCGCGTGCGGAACAGCTGCCACAGCGCATGGTGGGTCATCTCTTTGCCGTCGCTATCGGTGACCTGCTGAACGTGCTGGCTGAAGTCCTGCTGCAGCCCGCGGGGCAGCTTCAGGCCATGATTTTGTTCGATAAGCCAGGCGCTGCCGCTTTTCCCCGACTGGCTGTTGACGCGGATCACCGCCTCATAGCTGCAGCCAATATCCTGCGGGTCAATCGGCAGATAGGGCATCCGCCACGGGTCGCCAGGCTGACGGGCATCAAATCCTTTTTTGATCGCATCCTGATGGGAGCCGGAGAAGGCGGTGTAAGCCAGACTTCCCGCCCACGGGTGGCGCGGGTGAACGGGGATCTGATTGCAGTTTTCCACCACTTCCACCACCCGGTTCATCTGCTCGAAGCGAAGCTCAGGATCGATGCCCTGGCTGTAGAGATTCATCGCCAGCGTCACCAGACAGACATTGCCGGTGCGTTCGCCGTTGCCAAACAGGCAGCCTTCCACCCGGTCGGCACCGGCCATCACCGCCAGCTCGGCGCTGGCGACGCCGGTGCCGCGGTCATTGTGCGGATGCACGCTGATGCAGACTTCGCCGCGGCGGGAGAAGTGGCGGCAAAAATATTCGATCTGATCGGCATAGACATTCGGGGTGTTGACTTCCACCGTCGCCGGCAGATTGACGATCATCGGTCGCTCGGCGCAGGGCTGCCAGACATCCGCCACCGCTTCGCAAATCTCAAGCGCAAACTCGGGCTCGGTGAAGCAGAAGGTTTCAGGCGAATATTCATATTGCCAGCGGGTCTCCGGCTGCTGTTCGCACTGCTGACGGATAAGCCGGGTGGCGCGGGTCGCGAGGGCGATCACCTCGGCCTTGTCCATGCCGAAAACCAGCTCGCGGAACAGCGGCGCGGTGGCATTGTAGAGGTGGACGGTGGCCCGGCGGGCGCCGCGCAGCGCCTCAAAGGTGCGCAGGATCAGCGGGTCTCGCGCCTGGGTCAGCACCTGGATAGTGACATCCTCCGGGATGCGCTGTTCGTTAATCAGCTGGCGGACAAAGTTGAAGTCGGTTTGTGAAGCGGAAGGGAAGGCGACCTCAATCTCTTTAAAGCCGCACTCCAGCAGCAGATCCCAGAACTGCAGTTTGCGGGCGCTGTCCATGGGCTCGGCCAGCGCCTGGTTGCCGTCGCGCAGGTCAGTCGACAGCCAGCGTGGGGCGTGGCTGATTTGCCGGTCAGGCCAGCGGCGGTCGGGAAGAGCGATCGGCGGATAGGGTCGGTACTTTTCAGCAGGATGGCTCAGCATAGTGTTCTCCTTAATGGTCAGCCTTTATCCTGCCCGAGCGCCGGCGGGCGGGCTTTCGCAAACGAGACAGAAACTAGCGAGAACTGGACAACCTGAAGGCGTAAAAAAGGGACCCGCAGGTCCCTTAATGTGAGGCTTAGTGCGCGCCGCCGCCGCCGCCGCCGGCGCTGAACGGGGGTCTGGCGAACCACACCAGTCCCAACAGCAGGATGAAAATGGCCGCTGAGATCCAGAAGATTTCGTTGGCGGAGATAATCAGCCCCTGGTTGGTTATCTGCTGTGCTATCCAGCCGGACGCCTGTTGCTGCGTCATTCCCATCCCCTGCAGCTGATCGTAGATCTGCTGCGCGTTGGGGTTGAACGGCGTCACCGATTCGGTGAGCTGCGCATGGTGCAGCGCCTCGCGGTTGGTCCACAGGGTGGTGGTGATCGAGGTCCCGATGGAGCCAGCAAGGGTACGGGTGAAGTTCGACAAGCTCGACGCCGCCGCCAGCCGCTCCGGCGGCAGGCCGGAAAGGGTGATGGTGGTCAACGGCATGAAGAAGCAGGCCACCGCGAAGCCCTGGATAAACTGCGGCCACGCCGAGGCGCCAAAGTCCATCCCCGGTTCGAAGGTCCAGGCGCGCCAGTAGAAGCAGACGGCGTACATGATAAAGCTGAAGGTGACCAGCCGCCGCATATCGAGCTTATGCGCAAAGCGGCCGATAATCGGCGACAGAATGACCGGGATCACCCCCACCGGCGCTGACGCCAGGCCGGCCCAGGTCGCAGTGTAGCCGTATACCTCCTGCAACAGCTGCGGCAGCAGCACGATGGCCCCGAAGTAGAGCATGTAGGCCAGGCTGATGCAGAGGCAGCCGATGGTGAAGTTGCGCGACTTAAACAGCGACAGATCGACAATCGGGTTATCGTCGGTCAGCTCCCAGACGATCAGGAAGCTTATCGCCACCACCGCCACGATGGTCAGAATGATAATTTCATTGGAGGAGAACCAGTCCAGCTCTTTGCCCCGGTCCAGCATCACCTGCAGACTACCGATACCGATGATCAGCAGCGCCAGGCCGACGCCGTCGATACGCCGCTGTTCGGTTTTGGTTTCCCGGTTGCGCAGGGTCTGCAGGGTCATCAGCACCACCGCCACGCCAATGGGCACGTTGATAAAGAAGATCCATCCCCAGTGGTAGTTATCGCTGATATAGCCGCCGAGGATCGGGCCGCAGATGGGAGCGACGATCACCGTCATCGACCACAGCGCCAGGGCGATAGAGCGTTTCGCCGGCGGATAGTTGCTGAGCAACAGACTTTGCGACAGCGGGATCAGCGGCCCGGCAACAATACCCTGAATGACGCGGAAGAAGATCAGCATCGTCAGGCTGTTGGAGACGCCGCAGGCCCAGGAGGCGATAGCGAAAGCGGTGGTGGACCACAGGAACAGCTTCACCTCGCCCACGCGCTTGGCCAGCCATCCGGTGATCGGAATGGAGATGGCGTTAGCGACCCCGAACGAAGTGATGACCCAGGTCCCCTGGCTCAGCGATGAGCCAAGGTTACCGGCGATGGTCGGGATCGCCACGTTGGCGATAGTGGAATCCAGCACCTGCATGAACGTCGCGAGCGATAGCGCAATGGTCATGATGACCAGCTGCGCGCCTTCCAGCGGTTTTTGCTGTTGCATTACACTCACCCCGAATTATCCGGCGTTGGCCTGAATGATCTCGTCTATCAGCTTATTGACCGGATCGAGAGCGATTTCGCGGGCGTTGCTCTCGTAGACCGGGGAGCTCCGCACCTGGCTTGCCAGCATTTCGCCATCGCGATCGGTGGTGTTAACTTCTACCAACGTCGAGAGGCCGATGCGCAGCGGGTGTTCCGCCAGCTGTTTTTCATCCAGTTCGATGCGGACCGGCAGACGCTGTACCACTTTGATCCAGTTACCGGTGGCGTTCTGCGCCGGCAGCAGGGAGAAGGCGCTCCCGGTCCCCATATCCAGACCAACCACCTTGCCGGTGTATTTCACGTCATCGCCATAGATGTCGCTGATCACCGTGGCCGGCTGGCCAATGCGCATATGCGCCAGCTGGGTCTCTTTAAAGTTAGCGTCGATCCACAGGTTAGTTGCCGGAACCACCGCCATCAGCGGCGTGGTGGTGCCAATCTGCGCGCCAGGCTGTACCGAGCGACGGGAAACGTAGCCGCTAATCGGGCTGACGATCTGCGTACGCTGCAGGGCCAGCCAGGCGTTACGCACTTCGGTCGCCGCCTGCAGCACCGCCGGCTGCTGTTCGAGTTTGGTACCCAGCACGATCGCCTGGTTGGCGTTGTACTGCTGGATGGCCACGTCAAGCTCGGCCTGCGCGCTGGCGACGGTGTCGCGGGCGTGCTGCAGCTCTTCGCGGCCGATGAGGTTCGCCGCGCCCAGCGGGATACGGCGGTTCAGGTCAGCCTGCGCCTGGGCGAGGGCGGTTTTTTTGACGTCAATATTCGCCTGCAGCTGCTTGCTGTTGATCATCTGCTGACGGGTTTGACGCACGCTGGCGGCCAGCTGCGTCTTGGCTTTCTCAAACGCCTGTTGGGCATCGGTCTGATCGAGGGTGACCAGCGGATCGCCTTTCTGCACGTAGTCCGTGTTGTCAGCCCAGACTTTGGTCACGCTGCCCGAGACCTGGGCCATAATTTGTACCTGGTTCCCTGCCACGTAGGCATCGTCGGTCTCTTCGTAGTGACGCAGTACCAGAAACCAGTAAATCCCATATGCCACGGCAATAATAATGAAGAGCAATGTCAGCAACAGAAGGGCGCCTTTACGCTTCCCTTTTTTGCTGCCTGGTTGCTGCGGGGTTTGGCTCTCCGCATTTGCGCTCATGTTATTCTCCACGATCTTATTATTTCACATCGGCTGAGCCGACCTGTTTATCAGAAAGGCCAGCAGAGATCTGCTGGCCTGGCTGTTTTCCTTGCAACGTAAAAATGGGCTGAGCGACGCCGCCCTTAGCGTAGAGAGTCCGCCAGCACGCCTTCTTCTTCCATCTGGTCAAGGCGGCTCAGGAGTTTGCGGGTAATATGTTCGAGCTGATCTTTTTCGCTGGTGCTGAGTGAAGACCACAGCTGATGCAGGCAGTTATGCTGCGGCGGCAGGACTTCACGCAAAAACTGATGGCCCTTTTCGGTCAGCTGCAGATGCAGACAGCGACGATCGTTATCGCTCTCGCGGCGTTCAATCCAGCCGCGTTTTTCCAGTTCATCAGCGATACGGGTGGCGTTGGTACGCGACGAGCCCAGCGCACAGCTCAGCTCGGACGGCTGAATGCTGTGGTTTTCCTGCGACTCCAGCGTAATCAGCGCCATAAATAATGTCTCGTTAATTCCCTGCGCTTTGAGCATTTTATTGCGATTTTCCAGCAGCTTACCTTGCATATGCATGCAAAGACGAGTTAACAGAATCTCCTGGAACGGGAAATCTTCATGGCGGCTGGCGCGGAACTTGAGCATTTGCTCAATGGGAGTAAACGAACTATCCATTTGGGTATGACCTCATTAATTACAGCCGATATAATAACTATTGTGACAAATAAATCAAATGAATTATTGACCAAAATTGATACGTAAAGCTTAGAGCCCGCTGGCGATTTTCCAGGCCAGACCGTAGGCCAACGCCGACAGTAGGGTCGGGATAATAATGCTGCGGGTTTTCCAGAAGGCGCCCCCCAGCACCAGGAAGCCGATCAGCGTCGGCGCCAGACGATGGGCATCGGCGAGGATCTCCGGCACGCTGGAGACCACCAGCAGCGCGCAAATCGAGGCGATACCGATGGTATCCAGCAGCACGCTGACCGGGCCACGGCGGGCAGGCCGGGCATGGCCCGCGCGCAGACGCAGGGGAAGATAGCGAAACAGATAGTTCACGCCGCCGACAATCACCCCGAGCAGAAGGACCTCACTGTTCATCCGGCATCCCCTTCAGCATGGCCTGGACCAGCGCCGTCAGACACCCGCAGACAATTCCGGCAAGAATCGCCGCCGGAATGGAAAATAACAGAATGCCGCCCAGGGCGCCCGCCAGCGCCGCGGTGACGCACAGGGATTGCTGGCGCTGGAAAGAGGCCAGCAGGAAGCTCATAAACAGCGCCGGCAGCATAAAGCCGAGCGCGGCTTCCACCGCCGGATAGTCCACCAGCAAACCGTTGCCGGACCAGGCGCCGGCCAGCGTGCCGCACACCCAGGATGCCCACGAGGTGAACGCGAGACCGAGCATCCAGTTTTCGCTCCAGCGGCGGTTGTCGCGAACCAGCCTGGCGGTGGCGGCGGCGAAAACCTCATCGGTCAGGCCGAAGGCCCAGAGGGCGGTTTTCTTTTTGTTCAGCGCGGTATGGATGCGGCTGCGCAGCGAGGGGCCATACAGCACGTGGCGTACGTCCATCGCCATCACCGTCAGGGCGGCGACCCACAGCGAACTGCCGGCGGCCAGCATGGCGGTGATCACAAACTGGCTGGCGCCGGCGTAAATAATGCAGGAGAAAAACAGGCTTTCCAGCGGGGTGAAACCCAGCCGGGTGGCATTGAGTCCGAAGGCGAATGCCACCGGAAGGTAGCTGATGACGATGGGGAGACTGTCTTTAATGCCTTCGCCGACGGTGGCGACACGTTCAGATAAGGCACAGGTTAAGGGCGCGGGGTTTTCCATATGAATAACTTATCGCTGGATCCATGTGAAGGTGGCAAATTGACCGATGTCCCCACCTTAACAGAGCGCGACGCGCCTTAACACTATGAAAATGCCCGCAATCCGCTTTTCCCTGACCCAGACGGGATGAAAGGCGGGGAAGGGGGCCCGGATAAGGCGTCGGGCCTTATCCGGGAGCGGGTTACTGCTGCGCGGCGAGGGCGGCTTTCACCCAGCTGTCGAACAGCGGCTGGTGGGCCTTGATCCAGCCATCAACATGACCGTTAATGTCGGCTTCAGAAGCATGGCCTTCGTGCATCATCGCATTCTCGGCATTGATGTCGGCGATCGGCAGCTTCATGACGCTAAACAGAGTGGCGGCGGCCGGGTTTTTCTCCGCCCAGGCTTTGTTGGCGACAATGTGCATGGTGTTGACCGGGAATCCATAGTTGGCGCCATTGGCCAGTTTGGTATCGATGTTTTTCTGCTCGCCCGGCAGGGAGGAGAACGGCACCTGCAGCCAGACGACGTCTTTGCCAGGCTTCAGCACGTCGCTAACCCAGTACGGCGTCCAGGTGTAGTAGAGCACCGGTTTACCCTCTTTATAACGGGCGATGGTGTCGGCCATCATCGCCGCGTAGTTGCCCTGGTTATGGGTGACGGTTTTGCTCAGGCCATAGGCGTCAATCTGGTGGTTAATCACCGCTTCGCAGCCCCAGCCAGGGGTGCAGCCGGTGAGGTCCGCTTTACCGTCGTTGTTGGTATCAAACAGTTTGGCGATCTGCGGATCTTTGAGCTGATCGATGGAGGTGATGTGGTACTGCTCGGCGGTTTTTTTGTCGATCAGATAGCCCTGGGCGGCGCCTGAGACGTATACCCCCTTGCGGTAGAATTTGTTATCACCGCCCGCCGCGGCGTACATGTCATCGTGCAGCGGCTGCCAGTTGGTGGCGATGAAGGTGGTATCCCCAGCGGCAATAGAGGTATAGGCAACGTTATAGTCCACTTCGCTCGGTTTCTCGACGGTGTAGCCAAGCTTCTCCAGCGCGCGGCTGACCAGCAGGGTCTGGAAGCTCTCTTCGGAGATGGTGCTCTGGGCCGGCTTGACGGTAATGCCTTTGCCCGGCAGGTCGGCGGCGAAGGCGCTGGTGGCGATCAGGGTGGCAAAGGCGGCGGTGGCCATCATCGTGCTATGTCGCATGGTGGTTCCTCTTATTGTTTAACGGGAAGGGCGGCCCCCCGGCATCGGCTGGTGCTGGGGAGCGGCGCTGTTATCGACTTATCGACAGAAAGGGCGAGTGAGAAGCCCCAGCGGGCCGGTGGTATACCAGCGGCGGTTGCCGCGACTGCGGGCGTCGCGGCCGACGGCCTGGGTAAGGCGGTCAAGAATAATCGCCAGGATCACGATCCCGACGCCGCCGACGGTGGCCAGGCCCATATCCAGGCGACCAATGCCGCGCAGCACCATCTGGCCAAGACCGCCGACGGCGATCATCGAGGCGATCACCACCATCGACAGGGCCAGCATCAGCGTCTGGTTAACCCCGGCCATAATGGTGGGCATCGCCAGCGGCAGCTGAACTTTAAACAGCAGCTGGCGCGGGCTGGCGCCAAATGAGCGCGACGCTTCGATCAGATCCGCAGGCACCTGGTTTATCCCGAGGATGGTCAGACGGACGATGGGCGGCAGGGCGAAGATAATCGTCACCACCACGCCGGGCACGTTGCCGATGCCGAACAGCATCACGATCGGCACCAGGTAGACGAAGGCCGGCGTGGTCTGCATGGCATCCAGCAGCGGGCGGATAATTTTCGCCGCCCGCGGACTGCGCGCCAGCCAGATCCCCAGCGGCAGGCCGATGATCATGCAGAACAGCAGGGCGGTGAGGACCAGCGCCAGGGTGACCATCGCCTGCGACCACGCGCCGATGGCGCCAATGGCAATCAGCGATACCAGGGTGGCGACCCCCATGCCGAGGCTGGAGATCTGCCAGGCGATCAGCGCGAAGGCGATAATCGCCACCGGCGCCGGCATTCCCAACAGCAGCTGCTGAAAGGCGCTGAGAATGTAGTCGATCGGCACGCGGATCCCCTGGAACAACGGGCGGAAGTGCAGCACGATCCAGTCGATGGCGTGAGTCACCCAGCTGTCGAGCGGGATCAGGGTCTTATGGAACGGATCCATGATATTGAACTGTTCCGGCTGCGGCGCCGGGGCGCTGTGCAGCCAGTCGGCGCCACCGCCATTGGTCGGCGCGGCAGTAGAAGCGCCACCCCAGGCGTCTGCAGCCTGGGCGGCGCCGTCGGTTGCCGGGGCGCTGTCCCACGGATTGGTTTGATCAGCCATGATTCACCCCCTCGCGATCTAAAGCCTGGAGCAACATTCGTTTGGAAATGATGCCAATATATTGTTGTTCTTCATCCACCACCGGGACGGCGCACGGGGCGTGGCCGACGTGGGAGAGCAGATCGCTGAGCGGCGTTTGCGCCTCCACCGCCAGCGGGGCGTCAATCAGCGCCGCCTCGATCCCCTGGCCGGCGCTGAGCGCGGTTTTCAGAGAATCGATCGACACAATCCCGACAAAGCGATTACCACGCTCGATGACATAGCCATATTCCCGGTCTTCATCCTGTAATAATTTCAGCGCTGAGCGGGGGCCAAAACCTGGCGTTTTACGAATCAGGCCGACCGGACTACGACGGGCAATATCTTTGGCGCTGAAGACCTGGCTAATATCGACGCCGCGGAAGAAGGTGCGGACATAATCATTGGCCGGATTATTCAATATTTCATCCGGAGTACCGACCTGGACCACTTCGCCATTTTGCATAATGGCGATACGATCGCCAATTCGCATGGCTTCATCAAGGTCATGGGAAATAAAGACAATGGTACGCTGATGCTTAGCCTGTAATTTGATCAGCTCATCCTGCATTTCGGTGCGAATGAGCGGATCGAGCGCGGAGAAGGCTTCATCCATTAACAGAATATCGGGATTAATCGCCAGGGCGCGGGCTAAACCGACGCGCTGACGCATCCCGCCGGAGAGTTCATCCGGCCAGGCGTGGGCATAATTCTCCAGCCCCACCTGCCGCAGCGCTTCCCGCGCTTTTTGCTCTCGCTCAGCGGCCGGGACGCCGGCAAGCGCCATGCCAAACGCCGTGTTGTCGAGCACGCTCATGTGCGGCATCAGTGCAAAGGATTGAAAAACCATCGCAATTTTTTTACGACGCACCTCGCGCAGCTCGGCGTCCGACATTTTCGCGATATCGACCCCGTCAATCAGCACCTGGCCGCGGGTGGGTTCAATCAGGCGATTGAGAAGGCGAACCATGGTGGATTTCCCCGAACCAGAGAGCCCCATGATGACGAATATCTCGCCTTCTTCAATGGCCAGACTGGCGTCTTTGACGCCAAGCGACAGCCCCGTTTTTTCCAGTATTTGCGCTTTGTTGAGTCCTTTCTCAATATATTTGAAAGCACGGTGAGGGTGCTCGCCAAATATCTTATAAAGATTTTTAATTTCTAATTTAATTGCCATGCAATAGAGAAGTTCCTGTTATTTGTTTATTGCGATACGGTACCCAATGGTGATTATGATCTTTTTACACCCTAACATACTCAGATTCTGTGACAACCCTTAATGACAAACTCTCGGCAAAATGGAGTGAGGGACATGGCGGCGCAGCCCCCGTGATATAAGGGCTGAGCGGTAATTTGTTGTGGGTAATATTTTTTGATTATCTCTGGATAATTCGACTGAAATAGACCAGTTTTCTGCTAAATATGACGGGATGATGACGGTTAGGCCATGGAGAGAATATTTGACAGATGAACCCACTTTTCTGCGAAATAGATCACCAGGAATTCGGTCGCGATATTCCTGGTGAAAGTACGGTTAAAAGTCCCAGTCGTCGTCGGCGGTCTCTTCCATTTTTCCTATCACGTAGGAGGAGCCAGAACCGGAGAAAAAGTCGTGGTTTTCATCGGCGTTGGGCGACAGCGCCGCGAGGATCGCTGGATTAACCGCCGCCATCTCCGCCGGGAACAGCGCCTCGTAGCCGAGGTTCATCAGCGCTTTGTTGGCGTTGTAGCACAGGAAAGCGCTAACGTCGTCGAACCAGCCGCTCTCGCCGTACAGTTCCCGGCTGTAGGCCAGCTCGTTGTCGTAAAGATCCATCAGCAGATCGAGGGCGAAATTTTTCAATTCTTCGCGCTTGCCGGGGCTGACGATCTCCAGTCCTTTCTGATATTTGTAGCCGATGTAATAGCCATGCACCGCTTCATCGCGAATGATCAGGCGGATCAGATCCGCGGTGTTGGTCAGTTTTCCCCGGCTGGAGAAGTACATCGGCAGCCAGAAGCCGGAGTAGAAGAGAAAGGATTCGAGGAACACGCTGGCGATTTTTTTCTTCAGCGGCTCGTCGGCCTGATAGTAGCCCAGCATCAGCTGCGCCTTGCGCTGCAGGGGCTCACAGCTTTCGCTCCAGGCGAAGGCGGCATCCACCTCCTTGCTGTGGCACAGCGTGGAAAAGATGGAGCTGTAAGAGCGAGCATGAACCGCTTCCATAAAGCTGATGTTCGACAGCACCGCCTCCTCATGCGGGGTCAGGGCGTCCGCCATCAGCGCCGGCGCGCCGATGGTGTTCTGAATGGTGTCGAGCAGGGTCAGCCCGGTAAAAACGCGAATGGTCAACTGCTGCTCCGCCGCGCTGAGGGTTTGCCAGGCGGGAATGTCGTTCGACAGCGGCACTTTCTCCGGCAGCCAGAAGTTGCTGGTGAGACGGTTCCACACCTCCAGATCTTTATCGTCATCGATGCGGTTCCAGTTGATCGCGCTGACGCGCGTTAAATGGGTCATCCTGATCTCCTTACAGCGCGCAGGACACGCAGCCTTCAATTTCAGTGCCTTCCAGCGCCAGCTGGCGCAGTCGGATGTAGTAGAGCGTCTTAATGCCTTTCTTCCAGGCGTAGATCTGCGCCTTGTTGATATCGCGGGTGGTGGCGGTATCGGGGAAGAACAGGGTCAGCGACAGCCCCTGATCGACGTGGCGCGTCGCCTCGGCGTAGGTGTCGATGATTTTCTGGGGCCCTATCTCGTAGGCATCCTGATAGAGGGCCAGATTGTCGTTATTCATAAACGGCGCGGGGTAGTACACCCGTCCGGTTTTCCCCTCTTTGCGGATCTCAATCTTCGAGACGATCGGGTGAATGCTGGAGGTGGCATGGTTGATGTACGAGATCGAGCCGGTGGGCGGCACCGCCTGCAGATAGCGGTTGTAAATGCCATAGCGCATGACGTCGTCGCGCAGCTGGCGCCAGCTTTCCCGGTCGGGCAGGGAGATGCCGGCGCGGGCGAACAGCGCGCGGACCCGTGCGGTTTTCGGCTGCCACTCCTCATGTAGATATTTGTCGAAGTACTCCCCGCTGGCGTAGCGCGACTGCTCGAAGCCGGCGAAGCGCTGACCGCGCTCGCGAGCCAACAGCATCGAGGTGTGCAGCGCGTGCCAGGTCACGGTGTAAAAGTAGATATTGGTGAAGTCCAGCCCCTCCGGGCTGCCGTAGGCAATGCCTTCCCGCGCCAGGTAACCGTGCAGATTCATCTGCCCCAGGCCGATGGCGTGGGAGGCCGCGTTGCCGGCCGCCACGGAAGGGACCGACTGAATGTGGCTCATGTCGGACACGGCGGTCAGGGCGCGCACCGCGGTGGCGATTGTGCGGCCGAAATCCGGCGAGTCCATGGTATGGGCGATATTCAGCGAGCCGAGGTTGCAGGAGATATCATCCCCGATATGGGCATAGCTGAGGTCTTCATTATAGGCGGACGGCGTACTGACCTGCAGGATCTCGGAACACAGATTGCTCATGGTGACCCGCCCGGCCACTGGACTGGCGCGGTTCACGGTGTCTTCAAACATGATGTACGGGTAGCCGGATTCAAACTGGATCTCCGCCAGGCGCTGGAACAGGTCGCGGGCGCGGATCCAGCGTTTGCCCACCCGCTCGTCGGCCACCAGCTGCGGATAGAGGTCGCCGATGGCGCAGTCGGCGAAGGGTTTGCCGTAGAGCCGTTCGACATCATACGGCGAGAACAGCGCCATCTGCGCGTCTTCTTTCGCCAGCTGGAAAGTGATATCAGGGATCACCACCCCCAGCGACAAGGTTTTGATGCGGATTTTCTCATCGGCATTTTCACGCCGGGTATCAAGGAAGCGCAAAATATCCGGATGGTGCGCGTGCAGCCAGACCGCCCCCGCCCCCTGGCGGGCACCGAGCTGGTTGGCATAGGAGAAGGCATCCTCCAGCATCTTCATCACCGGCACCACGCCGGAGGACTGGTTTTCGATGCGCTTGATCGGCGCCCCGGCCTCGCGCAGGTTAGAGAGTAAAAAGGCCACGCCGCCGCCGCGCTTCGACAGCTGCAGCGCCGAGTTCACCGCCCGGCCGATGGACTCCATATTATCCTCAATGCGCAGCAGGAAGCAGGAGATCAGCTCCCCGCGCTGCTGTTTACCGGCGTTGAGGAAGGTGGGGGTAGCCGGCTGGAAGCGGCCGCTGAGTATCTCCTCCGTCAGCTGCCGCGCCTGCTGTTCATCGCCCCGGGCCAGCGTTAGGGCCACCATTACGCTGCGTTCGGCGAAATCCTCGAGGTAATGTTTGCCATCAAAGCTCTTCAGCGCGTAGC
Source organism: Klebsiella sp. GG_Kp173 (assembly GCF_040062415.1). Taxonomy (NCBI): domain Bacteria; kingdom Pseudomonadati; phylum Pseudomonadota; class Gammaproteobacteria; order Enterobacterales; family Enterobacteriaceae; genus Klebsiella; species Klebsiella sp. GG_Kp173. The sequence continues at coordinate 90,423 of NZ_JBEAFZ010000084.1, read as the reverse complement.
TGGTGTAGAACTTCCAGGCCCCGAGGAAGGTCTGGAAGCGAAACGCGGCGCGCCGGGCATGGTCGAACAACGCCAACACAAACCCGCGGTCATAGCCGGCCAGCACTTGCGGATCGTAATAGCCCTCGCGGACGAGCCAGCTGAGTTTATCCTCCTGGCTGGCAAAGGCGAGGGTGTTGGGCTGAACCTGGGTCGCCATAAAGGCCTCAACCGCCTGGCGATCTTTCTCAAACGGGATGCGGCCCTCGCTGTCGTATAAGTTCAGCATCGCATTGAGGGCGTGAAAATCCACGGCGGCGGTTATACGTTCTGCGGTTGTCGTTGCCAAAATTCGCTGACTCCTTTGCGTACGTTATCGATATCGTCGGGGGTTCCCATCAGCTCGAAGCGGTAGAGATAGGGCACGGCGCACTTCTGCGCGATGACATCCCCGGCGCGCCCCCAGGCGTCGCCAAAGTTGCGATTGCCGGCGGCAATCACCCCGCGGATCAGTCGACGGTTATGTACGTCGTTTAAAAAGCGGATCGCCTGACGCGGCACGGCGCCGGCGTTGCCGCCGCCGCCATAACTGGGAACGATGAGAATGTAGGGCTCGTCTACCTGCAGATGTTCACGCTCGTTTAGCGGGATGCGCACCGCCGGCAGCCCCAGGCGCTGCACAAAGCGATGGGTGTTCTCCGAACGGCTGGAGAAGTAGACGATGAGGCTCATGCGCTGGCCGCCGCGACGGAGGGACGCAGGCGATTGATCATATCCGGGCGGAAGCCGCTCCAGCGCAGGTCGCCGGCGATCACCACCGGCAGCTGGCGAAATCCCTGCTCGCGCAGGATGTCGGCGGCATCCGGCTGTTGGTCGACGTTGACCATTTCAAAGGCCAGTCCCCGGCTCTCCATGGCTCGCCGGGTGGCATGGCACTGCACGCAGTCATTTCGAGTGTAAATAATAATGCGCATGATTCGTATTTCCATTTAAGATAACAGCACGGCGCTAAACGTAGCGTCGAACGTTGTGGGCCATTCGATAAGGAAATACTAGATGTAGTTATTTAAAACTTCAACCACTCAATATATAGCGTTTTTAGCAAAGAATTCCCCCGCCGGGATGGCCAGGCGGAGGAGGGGGAAGGTTGCGCGAAACTACAGACGCATGGCGACGGCGAGGCGGTTAAAGGCGTTCATCAGGCTGATAGCGAAGGTGAGATCGCTTATCTGACGCGGGGTAAAATGTTCGCGCAGCGGCAGGTAAACCTCATCTTCCGCATGGCTGGCGGCGATGTCGGTGACCGACTCGGCCCACGCCAGTGCCGCGCGTTCGGCAGGGGTAAAATGGTCGCTCACCCGCCAGCCGGCCAGGGCATCCAGCTTGCTCTGCGCCATGCCGCCCTTGCGCAGCGCCTGGCTGTGCTTCTCAAGGCAGAAGGCGCAGCCGTTGATCTGCGACACGCGTAAATAGACCAGCTCCACCAGGGCGCTGCCCAGCTCGCTTTTCTCCAGCGCGAGGCTGGCCTGCACCAGCCCTTTATAGACTTCCGGGCTTAGTTCACTGAATGGCTGACGTAATTGGCTCATGGTGTTCTCCTCTCTAAGACGGCAGCCAAAATAGCACTATAATGGACTGCAAAAGATAGCCATATTGTGATGAAAAAAGCAGACCATAATGGAAGCCAGCCACCTCCCTCTCTATCAGCGTATTGCCCGCCAGCTGAAATCCGCCATTGAACGGGGCGAACTGGCTCCTGGCAGCCGTCTGCCCGCCAGCCGGGTGTTTGCCCAGGAGCAGGGCGTCTCCCGGGCGACCATCGAAAACGCCTGGGGCGAACTGGTCGCTCAGGGCTGGCTCGAGCGACGCGGGCAGGCGGGAACCTTTGTCAGCGAACGGCTCAGTCCGCGCCAGCTGGCGCCGGTAATGCCAGCGCAACCTGCCGCGCCGGCGGAGCCGTTGCCGTTTCAGATGGGGCTCCCGGCGCTGGATCTCTTTCCGCGCGGGCTGTGGGCGCGGGTGATGGGGCGCCGGCTGCGCACGCAGTCGCGGTTCGATCTGGCGCCCGGCGATCCCGGCGGCGACCCGCTTCTGCGTCAGGCGATCGTCGACTATCTGCGCCTGTCGCGCAGTATCGACTGTCAGCCGGAGCAGGTGCTGATCGCCGGCAACTATGCCACCGCTATGAACCTGATCCTGCGTACTCTGGCACAGCCGGGGCAGCATATGTGGATGGAAGATCCGGGATATCCCTTTATCCGCCCGGTGGTCGAGGCCGGGCAACTGGTGGTGGATGCGATCCCGGTGGACGACGAGGGGATGGATATCGCCTGGGGCCAGCGCCATCATCCGCAGGCGCGGTTTGCCCTGCTCACCCCGGCGCATCAGAGTCCGCTGGGCGTGGCGCTGTCGCTGCCCCGGCGTCGCCAGCTGTTGGCATGGGCCGCGGAGCGTGACGCATGGATCATTGAGGACGATTACGATAGCGAGTTTCGCTATCGCGGCAAACCGCTGCCGCCGCTGAAAAGCCTTGATGCGCCCCAGCGGGTCATCTACGCGGGCACCTTCAGCAAGTCGATGTTTCCGGCGCTGCGCACCGCCTGGCTGGTGGTGCCGAGCGCGCTGGCGGCGCGCTTTCAGCAGACCGTGGAGCGCCAGCCCTGTACGGTTCCCACCCTGTGGCAGCAGACGCTGGCGGATTTTATCCAGCAGGGCTATTTCTGGCGTCATCTAAAAAAAATGCGCGCCAGCTACAGTCAGCGCAGGCAGTGGCTGGAGTCTGCTCTGCAGGCGCAGGGCTTTCAGGTTACGCCGCAGCAAGGGGGGATTCAGCTGGTCATGCCGGTTAGCGGCGACGATCGCCTGTTGGCCCAACGGGCGGTGGCGGCCGGGCTGGCGGTACAGGCGTTGAGCGACTGGCGGATGCGCCATACCGGCGAGGGGGGATTACTGATGAGTTTTACCAATATTCGCTCGCCGGCAATGGCTGGCGCGCTGGCCCGGCGGCTGGGGGAGGCGATCAGCGTCGGCGTCACACCCGATGGTGCGTAAAAAACCCCTGCGGCCAGAGGCGCGCAGGGGCTGACGCGTATTTGTTATCTTCATTGCTTTCCGTGAAGCAGGCGGGCTTCCGCACGCTGATCGCGCGGCGGCAGCAAACGCTATAGCTATTATCGACGTAAATTGAGCAATACGCCAATAAATACCCCGACGGCGGCGGCGGCGCCCACGCTGTGCCACGGTTTATTGCGCACGTAGGTATCGGCGCAGCCCAGCGCATCACATGCTGCCTGGCGCGCATCCAGCGCCGCCTGCTGCACCCGGTTGTGGCCATTAATGCGGGCGCGGGTCTCTTTTAACAGCGACTGCGCTTTGGCACGCGCCGCTTCCGCTTCCTCTTTCGCGTCACTGCCCCACGATTTCAGCACCTCTTCCAGCGTGTCCGCTAATTGGCTGACATCGTTATGAATATCTTCGGCGTTATCGTCAAAATTGTTGCGGTTCACATGGTTAGCCATCGTTATCTCCCTTAATTCCATCGAGTGAGTAAGTGTAGGACAAGATTTTGAATTATGCTTACTGCTGTGGTTTCTGGAATATTCCGAAAGCACTGCCCTTAATGAATAAGGTAAGGTCAATGTGCGGTAAAAGATAACGAGGAATCAGTATGTATTTAAGACCCGATGAGGTGGCGCGTGTTCTTGAAAAAGCCGGCTTCACCATGGATGTTGTGACGCAAAAAGCGTACGGCTATCGCCGCGGCGATAATTATGTTTATGTGAACCGCGAAGCGCGCATGGGGCGAACAGCGTTAGTTATTCATCCGGCGTTAAAAGAGCGCAGCAATATGCTGGCTGAACCGGCTTCAGATATCAAAACCTGCGACCATTATGAACAGTTTCCGCTGTATTTAGCCGGGGATGCGCAGCAGCATTATGGAATTCCGCACGGATTTAGCTCACGCATGGCGCTTGAGCGTTTTCTGAATGGGCTATTTGGCGAAGCTAAGCCGGCCATGTCGACGAATTAATTCGCTGGATAAAGGCCCGGGCGAAGTCGGCTGGCGGGAGGAAGCGACTGGCAGAGCCAGTCGCTGTTAACGTGTCGGTCAGGCTTTTGCCTGCTGGTAGGGAGCCACGCGGAACAGGCGGCGGCAATAGTCGAGGAAGTAGCCGTAAGCGGCGCCCATCATCATCGATACCGCCAGGTTCGAGCTCACCGCAGCGACAATCTGGTGCCAGTCCGCACCCACGCTCCACAGAATGGCGACATATACCGGCGACTGAAAGGTCACGTAGGCCAGCACGTCGGCCATATTTTTCATCCAGCCGGCCGGAGTGATGCGCCGGGCCTGACGCATGGCGAAATCGCGATAAATCCCGTAAGGAACAGCAATAATAATGTTGACCGGGATCGCCACCAGGCGCGACGATAACGACTGCTCAAACGTCATACCAGAGAGAAAAATTTCGATCATCATGTTGACGACGGTGCAGTAAACCACCATCGCAAAGGTGTCTGCAACCGCATGCCGCAAGCGGGAGTGCGCAGAGAACATCGGAGTGCTCCTCGAAAATGAAGTCAATAACGCCGAAAAATGCGCGTTGGTATAGCGTTTTTGGGCTGCCTGTTTTGATGTGCGTAGAGTATATCTCTGCATTAAAAGTGGCAACTAGCTATAAATTTTTATTTATTGCCTTTTTGTCGATAAAATACTCTGCGAAGGTTGGTTTTCTGCCCGTTACGCTACTTTTATTGCTGCTTTCATTAAATGTGTTTATTTTCAGGTGGTTATGTGATGTTTTGCCATGGTGTTTGACCAGGGAGGCGGCGTCTGAGCACTCGCCGTGGCGCAAAATCGCGTTAGCCTGTGATGAGGGTCTCATTTAGATGTTTTTATGCCATTATGCCGGTTTTTGTGGTGAAAAATTCTAAAGTGACGTGTGGCGTTTTATTCTTCCTGGCTGGGTAACTATTCATTAGGCCGTGTGGAGAGGGCCTGCGCATCCGCCGACGATAAGAGGATAAGCCGCTGACCATAAAGGTAATATCGCCTGCTGAATATATTTTCCTATCTCACCATCCGCCGCTTTTATTTATTCATGGTCTCGTTGGCCCGCGCTGGCGAAAAAGAATCGGGGATTTTCCGATATAGGGCAGGCGGAAGAGATTTACTCTCTGCATAATATATTTATCTGGACAACCGCAGGCTGGAAATAAATAAACGTTTCTATTACACTTGCCGCGTTGTGTCTTTTAATTTGCTATTTGGAATTTTTTAATTTTATGTCTTCAATGTTACACAAACTGAATAATATCCGTTCACTGCGCGCGCTGTCCCGTGAATTCTCCATTGACGTGCTTGAAGAGATGCTGGAAAAGCTCAGGATCGTCACTGAAGAAATACGTACGCAACAGCAGCTGGCGGCACAGCAGCAAGCGGAATATCAGGAAAAAGTGAATACCTGGCTTGAGCTGATGCGCGCCGACGGTATTTCTCCTGACGAGCTGGTGGCCGATATTCAGCCGCCGATGGCGGGCGGTAAAAAGCGGAAACCGCGCCCGGCGAAATATCGTTATACCGATCATACCGGCGCCGAGAAAACCTGGACCGGCCAGGGAAGAATGCCGAAGCCGATTGCCCAGGCGGTCGCCGAGGGGAAATCGCTGGACAGCTTTTTAATTTAAAACCGATTCGGCCAGCGCCACGACGGCGGGGAAGACCCACCGCCCGGCCTGGCCTTATGACCTGCAGCGAGGGAGCTTCAGCAGACGCCGAAGTCTCCCTCTTCCTGATATCGCGTCACCTCGTCTGACTTCAGCGTATAGCGTTCTCCCTGCTCCTGAGCGGCCTGAACCACCACCAGATCCTCGCCCTGCACTTCGATCACTTTCAGTTTTGGCCCGCCCGCACGCGGTTGCACCAGATCGCCGACAGAAAACATCATTCACTCCTCACTGTTAATACTACGTATGAACCTAAACCATAGCTCAACGCCCGTTCACTGAACACCGGGTGTGCTGTTTTTTGTTAAAACAATTTGGAGGTATATGTATTAGAGTTGTTAATGTTTTGCTGGCGCCATACCGCTGCTGAGAAGGGGGGACGGCGAGGGTAGGGTTACCACCAATCAGGTCAGGAAAGACACCATGAAGTATATCATTCTGTTGATCATTGTTATTGCTGTACTGTATGTCCATTACCGCGGACGGGTGCGCTATCGTTTCTGGCGACAGCTCTCCGACCATTCCACATTTACCGCGCCGCTGAATGGATTTATGTATTTATTTTCCCGCGTACCGAATACGCCTTATCTGCGCCCGGAGATGTTTCCCGAGCTGGCGATATTGCAGCAGAACTGGCTGGTTATTCGCGAAGAAGGGATCCGCCTCCAGCAACTGGAGCAGATTAAAGCGGCCGATAAATATAATGACGCCGGATTTAACTCATTTTTTAAAACCGGCTGGAAACGCTTTTATCTGAAATGGTATGAGGATGCCCATCCTTCCGCCAGCCAGCTTTGTCCGCAAACTACCGCGCTGCTGCGGGATATCCCGTCGGTAAAAGCGGCTATGTTTGCCACCCTGCCGGACGGCAGCCGTCTGCCGCGCCATCGCGACCCCTACGCCGGTTCCCTGCGCTTTCATCTTGGCCTGGCGACGCCGAACGATGACCGCTGCTTTATCGAGGTGGATGGTCAGCGCTACAGCTGGCGCGACGGGGAAGGCGTGCTGTTTGACGAGACCTATATCCACTATGCAGAAAATACCAGCGGTGAGAATCGACTGATTCTGTTCTGCGATATTGAACGGCCGATGCGCTACCGCTGGGCGCAGAAGGTCAACCACTGGCTGGGGCGCTATCTGATGAGCGCCGCCTCGGCGCCCAACGACGCCAGCGATCGCACCGGCGGAATTAACCGGGCATTTCGCTATATCTACCAGATCCGTATTGTCGGCAAGCGGCTGAAAAAATGGAATAAGACGGTCTATTACATCGTCAAATGGCTGCTTTTCGGCGGCATTGCCTGGCTTATCTGGAGTGCGTTTTAACTCCCCTGGCGCCGGTTCCACGGCATGATCGCCAGCAGGCGCGCCATGCCGCAAAAGCCGGTCACCCCGGCGAAAGTGAGCCCGGCGCCGACCGCGCCGCTGAGCAGGAAAAAGCCGCCGTTCACGGTATAGCCCAGCAGCACCCCCAGTAAAATCAGAACGCCAGCGGCAATTTGCACCTGGCGCATCAGCGGCAGCGGTTGCGATTTATCTTCCTCAACCGGGAGCCCCGCGGCTTTCCACGCCTGAATCCCACCCGCCAGCAGGCTGACCTGCGCCGGCGCGGCGGCGGCGGCCAGACGAATGGCGTTATTCTGCGTCCGGGAGCCGGCCTGGCAGTGGAAGATCACGCGCTCGCCGGCCCGGGCGTTTAGGGTCGCGCCGCCGTTCAGGGTGGCGAGCGGCACCAGCTCGGCATCGGGAATATGTTCGCGCGCGTATTCATCCGCATCGCGGATATCTATCAGTCTCGCGCCCTGGGCAATCTGCGCCCGGGCTTCGGCAGGGGTTAAGGTGGCGATGGTCATAGGCTCCTCACGGGCAATAGAGCGTTTTCAGCGTGTTGATCACCTGCTGTACTGCAGGATGGGTGATGAAATAGTGGATACGCTGAGCGTCGCGTTCGCTGTCGATCAGCCCCTCGTCACGCATCCGCGCGAGATGCTGCGAGGTGGCGGAAGGGCTCAGGCCGGTGGCGCGGGCGAGTTCACCGGCGCTGGCCCGCGGCGCGTCGCACAGCATGCACAGGATCAGCAATCGGTGAGGATTGCTCATCGCTTTCATTAGCGCGGCGGCTTCTCCGGCGCGGGCCTGCAGATCTTCGGGTGTGGTCATGTATTTTAGCTTTTTCTAAATTTAGATAACTCTAAAATAAAAAGGCCGCCAGCGCCAGCACATTTTTCCCCGCGACTCAGGCCGGAACGGCGAGATCGGCTATCTGCGCCCGGGCGCTGGCGATCCCGGCGTCGCGACCGTGCGGGCGGTTATCCAGCCCTTCGGCATAGATAAATTCCACCTCATGGATCCCCATCAGCCCCAGCACCGCGCGCAGATAGGGGGTGACGGCGTCGGTGGTTTCTCCCTGGTGAATACCGCCGCGGCTGCTGACGACCACCGCCCGGACGCCCTCGACCAGCCCCTGCGGCCAGCTGTCGGTGTAGCGAAAGGTTTCCCGCGCCCGCGCCACGAGGTCGAACCATTTCTTCAGATCGGTCGGGACGTTGAGGTTATACATCGGGGCGCCGATCACCAGCAGGTCGCTGGCTTTTAACTCGGCGATAAGCTGGTCGGAGAGCGCAACCGCCGCGCGGATGGCCGGCTGCGGATCCGCCGCCCCGCGCAGGGCGGCGAACAGCGCGCCATCCAGCGTCGGCAGCGCCATGGCGCTGAGATCGTGTTCGCGGATCCGATCGGGGTGACCCGCCGCCTGGCGTGCCGCGAGAAATTCGTTAATCAGCTGATTGGTCAGGGACGTTTCGCCATTAATGCTGGATTTTAATACCAGAACGTTAGCCATGATAAGTGCCTCAGGTAAAGGGTAGAGGCAGAGACTAACACTGTCTTTTTTCTCTCTGGAGTGACATTATTTTCCGCTATTGTATCCCATAAGGAACCAATCTGTGCGCGACGATCTGAACGCGATCCCGGTGTTTGTCACGGTGGTCGAGAGCGGTAACTTTGCCAGCGCGGCGACGATCCTCCACGTCACGCGATCGGCGGTAGGGAAAACCATTGCCCGGCTGGAGGCGCGTCTCGGCGTGGCGCTATTCCAGCGCACCACCCGCAGGCAACTGCTGACGGAAGAGGGAGAGCAATTTTATCACCAGTGTCGGGAGGCGCTGGGTCGCATCCGCGAGGCCGAAGAAGCGCTGCAGCGCGGCAAAGGCGAGGTGCAGGGACGGCTGCGGATTTCGCTGCCGGTGCTGTTTGGCCAGCGCTGCGTGGCGCCGCTGCTGTTCCGCCTGAGTCAGCGCTATCCGCTGCTGAAGCTCGAGCTCCACTACAGCGACCGGCAGGTCAATTTGCTGGAAGAGGGGTTTGATCTCGCGGTGCGTATCGGGAGCCTGGCCGATACCGGGTCGCTACGGGCGCGGGCGCTGGGGGAGCATGGCATGGTGCTGTGCGCGGCGGCGGAGTACCTGCGCCGCCAGCCGGCGCCGCAGACCATCGCCGGGCTGAGCGAGCACCGCACCCTCGGCTATCTGCATAACGGTCAGCTGCAAAAATGGCAACTTTACGACCCGCAGCAGGGCGAAGTGCGCTTCACCCCGGAGGCGTGGCTGGTGCAGGATGACTTTGCCGCCATCGCCGCCGCGGCGCAGCAGGGGATGGGCATCGCCTGGCTGCCGGACTGGCTGGTGGCGCAGGCGCTCGCCGACGGGACGCTGCAGCAGGTTCTGGCGCCCAGCGACCGTGTGCGTTTCGCTATCCACGCGGTGTGGCCGGAAGGGCCGTGGCTGCCGCAAAAAACGCGGGTGGCGATCGATGCCCTGCGGGCAGGGCTGCGCCTTGCTAAAAGCACACCGCCCAGCGGTTAAGGGTATCTTAAGGCGTCCGGGCGATAATGACAGAAAGATGACGACTGAGAGCTATCGCCATGAACGCCCTGGAAACCCTGAATCAATCTGTTTTTTTCGCGCTTAACGCGCAGCCTGGCGCCGCGGATGGCCTGCTGTCGCTGGCCAGTTTTTGCGCCAATGGCATTGTGTTTATGATGCCGACGATCGCGCTCGGCCTGTGGTTTCTCGGTGGCCGTGAGGGACATCGTCAGGCGCTGTTTATGACCCTGGCCGTGATCATTTCCCTCGGGCTGGGGATGGTGTGCGGGACGCTCTGGTTCCATCCGCGGCCGTTTATGCTCCCCCTCGGCCATACCTGGATAAGCCATCCGGCGGATAACAGCTTTCCCAGCGATCACGGTACGGTGATGTTCAGTGCTGCGTTTGCGCTGCTGTCGCTGCGCCTGCGGGCGCTTGGCCTGCTGATGCTGCTGGCCGCGCTGCCGGTGGCCTGGTCGCGGATCTATCTTGGGGTGCATTTTCCGCTGGATATGGTGGGCGCGGCCCTGGTCGCCGTCGGTGGGGTCATCGTGGCGAAGCGAGTCTGGCAGGCGGTCGGCCCACGACTGGTTCTGCTGTGCGAGGCCGTCAGCCGGCGGATGTTCTCCTGGCTGCCGGCGCGCTTTACGCCATAGTCTCAGCGGCGTGGCCGTCCGGCACGGGCGGCGCGACGGTATAACGTGCTGCGGGCGATGCCCAACATCTGCGCCGCCCGGCTGACGTTGCCGTTGACTCTGGCGAGGGTATCGACAATCAACTGCTCGTCATGGGCCTGCAATCCCCCGCGCGGCAGCGGCGCAGGCGCGGTGCGATATGTCTCCGGCAGCGCATCGGGCGTTAATGTGTCGCCCTCATCGGCGAGGGCCAGCATCACCTTCAGGACGCTCTGCAGCTGGCGTACGTTTCCCGGCCACGGCAGCTGGCTGAGGTGGGTCAGCAGCGCGGTGGACAGCGTCACCCGGCGCGAAGCGCCGCCCAGGTCGCGCCACAGGGTGGCGATAAAGGTTTCCAGCGCTGGCCACTCGCGCAGCGGAGGCAGCGCCAGGGCATACTCCCGCAGGCGCCACAGTAGATCTTCGCGGAATTCACCGGCGCTGACCCGCTGGGTCAGGTTGCGGTGCGTGGCGCAGATCAAGGCGAAGTTCACCGGCACGCTGCGGCTGGCGCCCAGCGGCGCCACCTCTTTCTCCTGCAGTACCCGCAGAAGGCGGGTCTGCAGCGCCAGCGGCATATCGCCGATCTCATCAAGAAACAGCACCCCGCCCTCGGCTTCGCGGATTTTGCCGATATAGCCATTTTTACTGGCGCCGGTAAACGCCCCCGGCTGGTAGCCGAAAAGCTCGGACTCGATCAGCGATTCCGGGATGGCGGCGCAGTTAATGGCGACGAATTTACCGCTGCGCCAGCAGCTGTGCTGGTGCAGCGTACGGCTGACATACTCTTTGCCGCTGCCGGTTTCCCCCTCAATACAGAGCGCGATGCCGGCGTTAAGCAGCCGGAGCAGCTTTTCGCCTTCCCGCGGGCTGGTGAAGGGGAGCTGCATGGCCGGCGGGGCGCTCACCGCCACCCGGCGGCGGGTGGGCTCGCGCAGGCGATAGTGATAGCGACCCTGCGGGGTGGTCAGCGGCAGAGGAACGCTGACCGCCGTTTGCGTCAGCGTCGGAAAAAGCGACGCAAAGGTGAGCTGGCCAAACTGCGCCGCGCTCAGGCCGAACTCGCGCATCGCCAGCCGGTTGCCGGCGGTGAGGACGTTATCGGAAAAGACCAGCAGCAGCTCCTCGACGCTGTCGAGCTTGTCCACCTGCCGGTGCAGGCTCATCAGCCACTGCTCAGGATGCAGGCTCTGCTTCACCCACAGATACTCAATCTGCTTTGCCGCTGCTTTCACCCAGCCAAAGGTATGCTGGTGGGGAAAATCCGCCGGGCCGGAGATATCCAGCACGCCGGCGATACTTCCGTCCGGCCGCTGGAGCGGCATCGCCGCGCAGTACAGATTCTGGTTGCGGGTGAGAAAGTGCTGACGGCCATCGATTTCGCAGCCGTCGTCAATCGCCAGCGCGGTGCCGATGGCGTTGGTCCCACGCCCGCTTTCGCTCCACAGATTGCCGGGCGCCAGCGCCACGCGCTGCGCCTTTTGCATCGCCTGGGTATCGCCGACGGTGTGCAGCACCAGACCGCCGGGGTCGGAGAGGACCACCACCGACTGCAGGTCCGCCACCTGGCGCGACAGGGCTTCCACCACCGGCTGCGCCAACTGCTGCAGGCTGCGGTGGCTGGCGAGTCGATCCGCCAGCTCGCCGGCGTCGAGGCGGGGAAAATCCTCGGTAGCGGGATCCAGACCGTAGCGCTGGCAGCGAGACCATGAATCGCTCAGCAGGGGATTGGCGTTAACCTCTGGTGCGAGAAGAAAGGGATTGCCTGGCACAGGGCACCTCTGGGTCGATGTTGCTGTGTTGCAATATTGTAGCTATTTGGTTTATTTGGTGTTGCGATTTGCAACACATAAGTGGAAACCCGTGCAACAGTGGCTGACCATCTGCCCAGTTAGTGAAGGCAACCTATTAATAAATAAAAAGATTTAAAGTAAATAAAAAACTGGCATAACCCCTGCAAAGTGAGAAGCGTTCGGCGGCAAGTTTAAAAAATCAATATGCCGCTGCGTCTCAACCCTACAGAAGGAGATTTGCGATGCGTTATGCACACCCTGGCCAGCCCGGCGCCCTGGTTTCATTTAAATCCGCTTACGGCAACTTTATTGACGGTAAATTTGTCGAGCCGCTGAGCGGTGAATTCTTTATGAATACCTCCCCGGTAGACGGCAGCAACATTGCGCAGTTTCCCCGGTCGGATGCCAGAGACATTGACTTCGCCCTCGACGCCGCCCACCGTGCGGCGCCGGCGTGGGGCAAAACCTCAGTGCAGCAGCGCTCCAGGCTGCTGCTGCAGGTCGCCGATCGTATTGAACAGCATCTGGAATATCTGGCGGTGGCGGAGAGCTGGGACAACGGGAAACCGATCCGCGAAACACTGAACGCCGACCTGCCGCTGGCGGTGGATCATTTTCGCTACTTCGCCGGCTGCCTGCGCGCCCAGGAGGGGAGTACCGCCGAGATTGATGAAACCACGGTAGCTTACCATTTCCATGAACCGCTGGGGGTTGTCGGTCAGATTATCCCGTGGAACTTCCCGCTGCTGATGGCCGCGTGGAAGCTGGCCCCGGCCCTGGCGGCGGGTAACTGCGTGGTGCTCAAGCCGGCGGAACAGACGCCGCTGAGTATTACTCTGCTGCTGGAGCTGATCGGCGATCTGTTCCCGGCCGGGGTGCTGAACGTGGTGCAGGGTTTCGGCAAAGAGGCGGGCGAGGCGCTGGCCACCAGCAAACGTATCGCCAAGCTGGCATTTACTGGCTCCACGCCGGTCGGGCGGCATATTCTCGCCTGCGCGGCGGAGAATATTATCCCCTGCACCGTCGAGCTGGGGGGCAAATCGCCCAATATCTACTTCGCCGATGTGATGGAGGGAGAAGAGGAGTTTATTGAGAAGGCGGTGGAGGGGCTGGTGCTCGGCTTCTTCAACCAGGGTGAGGTTTGTACCTGCCCGTCGCGGGCGCTGATCCATGAATCCATCTATGAGCCCTTTATGGCGCGGGTCATGGAGAAGGTGGCGCAGATCCGCCGCGGCGATCCGTTAGATACCGACACCATGATCGGCGCCCAGGCTTCCCGCCAGCAGTTCGACAAGATCCTCTCCTATATTCAGATTGCCCGGGAAGAGGGCGGCCAAATCCTGACAGGCGGCGAGCGGGCGGCTATCGCGCCGGCGCTGGATAATGGTTTTTATATTCAGCCCACGCTAATTAAAGGCCGCAACGATATGCGCTCCTTCCAGGAGGAGATCTTTGGGCCGGTGATCGGGGTGACCACCTTTAAGGACGAAGCGGAAGCGCTGGCTATCGCCAATGAGACCCAGTTTGGCCTCGGCGCTGGGGTGTGGACGCGCGATACCAACCTCGCCTATCGCATGGGCCGCGGCATAAAAGCGGGTCGCGTATGGACCAACTGCTATCATGTCTATCCGGCGCACGCGGCGTTCGGCGGCTATAAACAGTCCGGCGTCGGCCGGGAAACGCACAAGATGGCGCTGGATGCCTACCAGCAAACCAAAAACCTGCTGGTGAGCTACGGCACCGCGCCGCTGGGCCTGTTCTGAACTCCATCTCATTTCTGATTGATCCCCAGTCCGCAATCCATTCGGGTTGCGGATTTTTTTTACTTCAAAATAACCCCATGCAAACGATGGGTTTGTATCGGCGGCAACGGCAATATATTCACATCACTGATATAACTACTTTCACTTGAAAATAAAAACACTTCCAGAACAAGAAATTATCGGATGGGGGCTGACTGTCTTTGCGTCGTTTGTGTAGAAATGATGAATATTAATACCAGGAAAATTCCTAATTTTTTGGTGCTGCCCGGCAAGCGCACAATAAAACAAGACGACTTTTTGAACACTTATCTTTAAATTTGTTAATGGAATTGATCTGTTGTTGTTTAAAGGTATTTTAATTTCTTTTGTATAGATATGTAAATTAACATTGAAAAGCCATTTCAAAAATTAAGTTTATGGCGAATACAGTTGTTAACCTACAATTAACATTTACTCAGGTTGCCTTTTGATACTTCGGGTAATATATTTATTTCGCACATCAAAATAACTCTTTTTTCTTCTGCTTGTCATTCATGGCCATCTGTTGGCGAAATAAAGCAGAGTGGAGAGAACGTGTGCCTACTATCCTGCGGAAGGAACGCAATGAACATTTACAGGGAGGAGCTGACGAGCCGTTTCGCGATAGCTATGGAGCTATTGGCGATGATGGAAAATATATTCGTTAACGATGAGATAAATAATGAAAAAACAACCTCGCTTTATCACCATTCTCATAGGGGCGCTGCTTTCTGGCGTCGCCTTCCAGGCTACTGCGGCCAATACCATTAATCCAAACTCGGGCACCAGCGCGCAAGGCGCCGGCGGGCAGATCACCTTCAATGGGTCGATCACCGACAGCTCTTGCAACGTTGATAGTAATTCTTCCGGCCAGCCTGTGGATCTGGGCAAATGGGCCAGCAACTATTTTACCGGCACCGGCGCCGAAACCACGAAAACTCCTTTCCATATCAAAGTGAAAGATTGCCCGGCCAGCGTGACTACCGTCGCCGTGCTGTTTGACGGCGCGCGTGAACAGACGGATACCTCCCTGCTGGCCATCAACGGCGGCGGCGCCAAAGGCGTAGCCATTAAGCTGTATGAGCACGATCAGACGACGGCGGTCAGCCTCGGTAAAACGACCGCAAAACAGACGGTCACTCCGGGTTCCAGCGGCGGCACCGGCACTGCCGACCTCGAGTTTTACGCCGACTATGTCTCCACCGCGGCGACCGTGACGGCAGGTAAAGCCGACGGTACGGCTAATTTCAATATGATTTATAACTAATCATACTGCACGTTATTCAGAGTCAGTTCATTGCGTCCTGATTAATTGCAGATAGCTAAAGAGATAATTGTCATGAAGTCATGAAATATATTCGTGACGGTATAGTTGTTTTTGCTAATTATCCCGACGGGTACTGGCTCTGTTATTTACTGCTTTATTTTATTGTCTGTTCAACCTTTGCCTGATGGTAAGTCATGATGAAGAAAATAATTGCCGTTGCGGCCTTTCTGCTGTGCTCCACGGCAGCGCAGGCCGGTATTGTCATGGGTGGAACCCGTGTGATTTATCAGGAAGGGAAGCGTGAAGCTGCTATTTCAGTCACTAATGCCGATACCCATACGCCCTATCTGGTGCAGTCATGGGTGGAAAATTACGCGGAAAACGATAAGGCCAGGGTGCCCTTCATTGTCACACCGCCCTTGTTCCGTCTCGATCCGGAGCAAAATAACGTCCTGCGCATTAACTTTATTGGCGCCTCGTTACCCAGCGACCGTGAATCGGTCTACTGGCTGAACGTCAAAAGTATCGCCCCGACGCCCCAGGGCGAGGTGAACAAGCTGCAGGTCAATATTAAGTCGAAATTCAAAATCTTCTATCGCCCCAACGGCCTGGCTGGCGACCCGGCGAAAGCCTGGCAGCAGCTGAAGTTTAGCCAGTCCGGCGGTCATCTGACGGTGGCAAACCCCACTCCCTATTTTGTCTCTTTTTATTCCGTCGCGGTGGGCGGGCAGTCAATCGACGACCCTGGCATGGTGGCCCCCTTCGGTCAGAAAACGTGGTCGGTGAGCGGGCACGGCACCGTCAAATGGCGGGCGATTAACGACTACGGCGGCGTCAGCGATTTCGCCCAGCAGTAATTCCCCTTTGTAATGAGCTTACCGGACGGCGCCAGCATGAAAAGAATAACAACAGCCAGGGTGCGGGAGTATGCCGCGTTGCCCGTCACCGCCGGACGGGCGCTGGCGCTGGCGACGCTGCCGACGATGATCTGTTGTCTCAGCCCGCTGTGCCGGGCGCTGGCTGACGACTATTTTGACCCGGCGGCGCTGGAGTTTGCCGACCCGCAGCAGCAAACCTCCGATCTGCACTACTTTGCCAAACCCGGCGGACAGCAGCCGGGGACTTACCCTGTCACCGTGGTGGTTAACGACCAGGAGCTGGGCCAGGCCGATATTACGTTTGTTGACGATGGCGGGAAGCTGCAGCCGGTGCTGACGCCCGGGCAGCTGGCGGAGTATGGGGTTAACGTTAGCGCGTTTCCGGCTTTTCAAACGCTGCATGAGGGTGAGACCTTCACCCGGATCGAGAAGTTTATTCCCGACGCCAGCAGCCGCTTCACCTTCGCTAACCAGCGCCTGACGCTGAGTATTCCCCAGGCGGCGATGAACGTGCAAAGCCGCGGCTATGTCGATCCCTCGCGTTGGGACGATGGCGTGCCGGCCGCGTTTGTCGATTACTACTTTTCCGGCGCGCAAATCAAGAACGCCGATGACGGGGAGAGCAGCCGCTCAAACTATCTCAATTTACGCAGCGGCGTTAACCTGGGCGCCTGGCGGCTGCGCAACGTCTCCTCAATGCAGTACGACCAGCAGCGCCGACACTGGGATTCACAGAGTACCTGGCTGCAGCGCGACGTCCGCTCGCTGAAGAGTCTGCTGCGGATCGGCGATACTTACACCACCGGCGACGTGTTTGACAGCATCCCGTTTCGCGGCGTACAGCTGATGTCTGACGATGAGATGCTCCCGGACAGCCAGCGTGGCTTTGCCCCCACCATTCGCGGCGTGGCGCACAGCAATGCCAAAGTGACCGTCTCCCAGCACGGATATGTGATTTACGAAACCTTTGTATCGCCGGGGGCGTTCGCCATCAGCGATCTTTATCCCACCTCGCAGAGCGGCGATCTGGAGGTGAAGGTGACCGAGAGTAATGGTTCGGTGCGCACCTTTACCCAACCCTATTCCGCCGTGCCGTATATGCTGCGCGAAGGGCGAGGCAAATTCAGCCTCAGCGCCGGCCGCTACCACTCCGGGGCGGATTCGGTGCGCTCGCCGGAATTCCTGCAGGGCACCCTGTTCTATGGTTTGTCGGCAGGATTTACCCTCTACGGCGGCACGCAGCTGGCCCAGGACTATCAGTCATGGGCGCTGGGCCTGGGCCGCGGCTTCGGCGAATTCGGATCGCTGGGTGGCGACGTCACCCAGGCCGTCACCCGTACCCCGTCGGGTAAGCGCTATGCGGGCCATTCGCTGCGCGCTCAGTATCAGAAAAATTTTGTCAGCTCGGGCACCGCATTCAGCCTCGCCAGCTATCGCTACTCCTCCAGCGGCTATTACGATTTTGCCGAAGCCAGCGCCCTGGAAAGCGCGCAGGGGCAGGTGGACAACCGGCGCCGACGGGAAGAGATCTCGGTGTCACAAAGCCTTGGCGATCTGGGGAGTCTGGCGGTTTCCGCCTGGTCGCAGGAATACTGGCACCGGCAGAGCCGGGATGAGACGGTACATCTCGGGTTCTACAGCGCCTGGAAAGGGATCTCCTGGGGTGTGGGCTATTACTACACCCGCGCCAGCGGTCAGCAAAAAAATGATCGCTCCTGGTCTTTCAATATCAATATTCCGCTGGGTGGTCCGCTGTCCGACAGCGCGGTGAGCTACAACACCACCTCGGACAGCAATGGCTATACCTCGCAGCAGGTGTCGCTGTATGGCGCGGTGCCGTCGCGGCCGAACCTGTTCTACTCGGTTCAGCAGGGCTATGGCAATCAGGGACGAGGCAGCAATAGCAGCGCTGCTCTCGACTACCACGGCGGCTTCGGCAACGCCCAGCTTGGCTATCGCCATGACGCCGCCAGCAACCAGCTGACCTGGGGAGGCGCCGGCTCGGTGGTCGCGCATCCGCACGGGGTCACTTTCGGCCAGACGGTGGGCGAGAGCTTCGCCATCGTTCGCGCGCCGGGGGCCGCCGGGGTGGCGGTACAAAACGGCAACAATGTGCACACCGACTGGCGCGGCTATGCCGTGGTGCCGTCCCTCACCGCCTATCGGAAAAATGTCATTACCCTCGACACGGAGTCGATGGCGGATGATACCGACGTCGACCAGCAGGGGCAGACGGTGATCCCCAGCGGCGGCGCGGTGGTGATGGCCAACTACCGGACCCACATTGGCAACCGGGTGCTGTTTACCCTGCGCAATGCCCAGGGGCCGTTACCGTTTGGCGCCAGCGCGCAATTGGTCACGGCGGAGGAGAGCGGCAATGCGCCGGGCGGCATGGTGGCTGACGGCGGCCAGGTGTACCTCAGCGGTGTACCGCAGGAGGGGACCCTGGCGGTGAGCTGGGTCGTGAACAACCAGTCGCAGAGCTGCAGGCTGCATTTTCATCTTCCGGATAACCCACAGCAGAGTCTGAACACGGTGAAAACCGTCTCCGGACTGTGCCAGACACGCTGAGGCGGCTATGAAATCTGTTTTTCGTCTACTTCCTTTCCTCTTTCTGCTGACGCTGAGCGGTTATCTTCCCGGCGTGCGGGCGGAAACCTGCCGCGCGAATATCGGCCAGACCACGGTCAATATTCCCAATATCAAGTATTTACCCACGCTGCCGGTCAATACCCAGATGACCAGCGCGATGGCGGATAACGGCAGCGGGATCCCCTTTTCCTGCGACCTGCAGCTGCCGACGGCGAGCGCCAAACGCATCGTCTATAAGCAGCTGAAAACCGGCGGCGCGCCGGTGGTGATTAATGGACAGCACGTCTACCCCAGCGCCATCGACGGCATCGGATATTCGCTCAGCTTTCAGTGCGCCGGCGGCCCGATGCGCGCTATCGACGGCAGCCACTCCGCGGGCGGCGAGTCGGTGGTGGTGTGCGACAGCGCGATGCTCCCGGCGCTGATGACGCAGCAGCAAACCACGGTCAGGATCGCGGTGACCTTCTATAAAACCGGGACGGTGCAGCTGGCGGACGGGACGCATACCAACTCGCCGTCGCTGCCACAGGTGGGGGAGATGACCATTGAGCAGCAGGCCAGCGGCAGCGCCAGCTATGTCGCCAGCGCGCCGGTCAGTATCGATATGGCTGCCCTGAACGTGGACATCGGCAGCAGCGGTAGCTGTCAGGTGACGACGTCGTCGATCCAGGTCTCTCTGGGCACGGTAAACCGGGCGGAGTTTCACGGTAAAGGGAGCACCGGCGGCCAGGCGAAGCGCTTTTCGATCCCGGTGTTCTGTCCGACGCCGACCGACGTGCGCATCGGCTTTTTCGGCGTGAGCGTGGAGAGCGATACCCTGGCGCTGAGCCAGGTCAGCAACAGCGCCAGCGGCGTCGGCGTGAAGCTGACCTACGGCAATAACCCCGGCGCGGCGGTGCCCGACGGCACCAGCGTTAAGATCAATGAGGCCAGCAATCTGCCGATCCTGAAAAGGGTAACCGGCGCCAGCGCCGGGACCGCCGAGGCTATCAATTTTAACGCGCAGTATGTGCAAACCGACGCCACCGTGGCGGCGGGCACGGCCAACAGCATGGTGACCTTCGCCCTGGAGTATAACTAGCCTGGCCCCGTGGGCAGACTGCCCTGCAGCGGGATCGGCACTACCGCGCCGTAGTCGTCGATATAGTTCAACTGGTACAGGCGAGCGTTGTCGGTGGTCATTACGGTGTGGCTGCTGTAGGGCCGGAGCATCACGTTTCTCATCGGCGAGAGGTGGCCTTTATTATCGATCAGCGCCCCGTTGACCAGGGTGATATGCAGTGGGCCTGAGTTCGTCAAGCGCAGGTTATTGCCGCTCTGCTGCCACTGCAGCTTTTGCACCTCTTTGACGAGGGTGGTGGCGATGGTGGGTGGACGATAAAACAGCTTCAGACGGGTGCGGACGACAAATTGCAGCGTATGATTGCCGCCGGCGGTCGGCGGCGTCTCCTGGATATTGACCCAGAACAGGCTTTCCCGATCGTCGGGCAGCCCGCTGCCGAGATAGATAAAGCGCAGTTGGGCGAATTGCTGCGGTGATAAATAGACCAGCGGCGGCGTCGCCACCATCGGCAGGCCGACGCGCGAGGCATTGAGCCCGGCGTCCAGCCAGATCTGCACTTTATAGGGGGTGCTGCTGCGGTTATTGATATTCAGGCTGGCGACTTTGTCTTTTCCTGAATAGATCACCCGTGAGGCATTAATGGTTATCCCGGCGCAGGCCTGAAAGGCCAATGCGCTGAGCAAAACAGCCACCTGAGTTTTCATGATCGCTTCCTTTACGTCGACGTTTCATCCCTGACCGGAAAGCTATTCCTGCATAATGGTAAACCGGGCCGTCGCGTTGCCGTCGCCAGGATCCATGTGGGCTTTATCCCAGGTGTAGTAGAAGGCTTTCAGCCTGAAGGTGCCGGAGCCGCCGTCCACCGGGATCTCAATGCGGGGATCGTGTTGCGGATCGATGCGTTCATCGAGGCTGAGCGGAGTGCCTGTACGGTCGGTGAGCAGAATTCCTACGTTGCCGGCCGGCTTGCCGCGGCCGTCGAGGGCCAGTACGCGATGTTCAGGCATGCCGATGGGGGTGGGGCCATCCACCACAATATAGTAGGTGCCTTTCTCGCAATCTTTGACGCGAATATCGACACCTATCGCCGGCCCGGTGCCAGACTGACTGTTTTTCAGCCGCGACAGCGGTATGTCGCCCATGCTGACGTTGATGACCCCGTTGTCGCCCGCTCCCTCAAGCTTGCATGCCCCGTTCACAACCTTACCGATAAAGTTCAGCGTGCCGTCTGCCGCGCCAACCGGGCCGGCAACCAGTCCGGCAACCAATGTCGCCAGACACAGCGAGATTAATTTCATTTTCTTTCCTTCTGTATTGCCGATAAAACAGATCGCCAGAGCATGAATTCTGCCGCGTCAGGGGGGAATTATTTGCACTGGATATGTTTTTAATTAATTTATTTAACTTACCAATTTATTTACGTCTGGAAATAATCTGCGCATGTTATTTATTATCGCTTTACCGGGATATTAGCGTGGGGAAATAGCGGAGTAAATAAGACGGACAATGACCAGAGTGGAAGGGGTAATATCGCGAGATAAAATGTTTTGTTATTTTAATACAATGAGTTAGATTTTTCCTGCTGCTGTTTTTGAACCTAATTTCGACATCACGTCAGGCTGGAAAATACGATCGCTGGCGTAAGGCTACGCCCGGCGGATGAGAAATCATTCACCGGGCGATAGCCCTGTTTCGTTGTCAGATTTGCGATCGGCAACCGCCACGCCGGGTTGTATGTCCCGGAATTTAAAAATAGGATGAATTCCCTGTTACGCGCGGCGGAGGGTGCTGACTGAGAAGCGGCCGACCACCCCGGCGCGCAAACCCGATAACAATAAGGATGGCGAGATGAAACTGACGGTGGGGCTGGCGCTGACGCTGGCGATAATGACCTGCGGCGCCCAGGCGCGCGATATGCAAACCATCGAGCGCAGCGGTGAACTGAAGGTCGGCGTGCCGGGCGACTACGCCCCGCTGGCGTTTCGCAATGCCGCCGGCGAGCTGCAGGGCTATGACGTCGACATGGCCCGCGATCTCGGGCGCACGCTGGGGCTGAAGGTGAGCTTCGTCTACACCAGCTGGCCCGCGCTCGCCGCCGATCTGCAGGCGGACAAATACGATATTGCGATGGGCGGCGTGACGCAGACGCCGGCGCGGGCGAAGGACTTCGCCCTCAGCCACCCGGTGGTGGCGAACGGTAAAATCGCCTTAGCCAACTGTCAGGCTGCGCCACGGCTTGGAGCGCTGGAGAAGATTGACCGTCCGGAGGTGAAGGTGGTCGTCAACCCTGGCGGCACAAACCAGAGCTTTGTCGATGAGCATATTAAGCAGGCGCAGATTATTCGCGTACAGAACAACGTCGATAATCTGGAGGCGCTGCGGCAGAAAACGGCCGATATGATGGTGACCGATCTGATCGAAGGCGACTATTACCAGAGCAAAGAACCCGGTGTGTTCTGCGTCGCCAACGAGACGCCGTTCGCCGGCACCGCCAGCGATAAGGTGTATATGATGAGTAAAGATAATCCGGCGCTGCTGGAGAAAGTGAACCAGTGGCTGGATAGCCAGGACAAAGAGGTTCTCAAACGGAAGTGGAAAATTCGCGGTTAACGCGGCGGCGCGTCACCGCCGGCGGGCGCGTCCGGCGGTGGTTATCGGCCGCAGTCAGCCCTGCGGCGACAGCGCCTGTCGCGCCAGACCGCGGAAGTAGCAGGCGTAGCCGAGGGTGGCGGTCAGGCACAGCATATAGCCAAACGACTCGCTGCCTTCCTCCACCGTATTTTTCACCACCCGGGCGAAGTTCTCATTCAGTACGGCGTACCACAGGCCGTGCATGCCGAACAGCCGCGAGAAGACCAGAATCGCCAGCAGGCCGCTGATCATCATGCCGTAATAGGGCGTGCGGGTATAAGCCGCCAGCTGCGACAGGGTCTGACGCAGATGTCGCAGCGGCGCCAGCAGCGACCCCGCGGTGGCCAGCAGGGCAAACCACACCCAGCTGCCATGGGAAAGTAAATCAAACAGGCCATCCAGCTCACGGATCAGCATGGCGAGGAAGAAGCCGCCGATGAGGATATTGCTGTAGCGTAAGTGGGAATAGTTGCGCGCCAGCAGGAAGTGAACCAGTACGATGACGGCCAGCACGCTCTCCTGCACCACTTCAGTCAGCGACACCTCCGGGATGTCGTTGCCAAATACCCGAATATCCACCCACAGGCAGAGTACCGCGAGAGCGGCTGCGACCGCCGCGCCGAGAAAGAAAAGCAAGCTTCGTAACAGAGACATTAACACCACAACTTATAGTTAAAACAAATATCATAAGTTTTGGGAATGCATGTTCCTGTTCACTTTGTGCGACTTTGCGGCTGTTTTTTAACATTTTGCGCTTTTTAGCGCCGGGAAAGGCGACAGGGGAGGGGGACTCCCCTGAATGAGAGGCGTCAGAGAATATCATCCACCACGCCGCCGTCGACGCGCAGCGCGGCGCCGGAGGTGGCCGACGCCTGCGGCGAGCAGACGTAGACCACCATATTGGCGACCTCTTCCACCGAGGCCGCCCGCTGGATCACCGAACTCGGACGGTGGGTCATGACAAACGCTTTCGCCAGTTCCTCCAGCGACTGGCCGGTTCTCGCCACTTCGTCTTTCAGCATTTCGGCAAAGCCGTCGGAAATCGTCGGCCCCGGCAGAACGCTGTTAACGGTCACTCCACTGCCGGCGACATATTTCGCCAGGCCGCGGGCCAGCGACAACTGGGCGGTCTTGGTGACGCCATAGTGGATCATATCCGCCGGGATATTGCGCGCCGATTCCGAGGAGATAAACACCACCCGTCCCCAGCCTTTGCTGACCATCGCCGGCAGCAGCCCCCGCGACAGGCGTACGCCGGACATGACGTTGGTCTGCCAGTAGTTGTCCCATGTCGCGTCGTCGGTGGCGTAGAAATCCTGCGGGCCATAGATCCCGGCGTTATTGACCAGGATATCGACGCCGGTCACCGCCCGCAGCAGCTGGGCTGCGCCGTCGGCGCCGCTGAGGTCGGCGATGGCGGGTCGCACCTTCGCGCCCGACACCTCATTTTGCAGACGAGCGATGGCGGCGTTCACGCTCTGCTCGCTGCGCCCGTTAATGATGATCTCTGCGCCGCTCTCCGCCAGGCCTTTGGCGATAGCAAAGCCAATACCCGCCGTGGAGGCGGTGACCAGCGCGACTTTCCCCGATAAATCAATCTTCATGTTCCTGCCTTCTGGTTGTGAATCACCCATTAAGCGTAGCAGCGACGGTATCGGTGGGGATCAGTAACCGGCGTGCTTATTGACCAGGTTTTTGAGCGGCAGCCCGCGACGCTGGCGCTGAATGTTCTCCAGCAGCTGGCGGGCGATCACCTCGGCAGGGGCCGCAGAGGCCATATGCGGGGTGATCACCACCTGCGGATGGCGCCACAGCGGATCGTCAGCCGGCAGTGGCTCCTGCGGGAAGACGTCGAGCACCGCGCCGGCGAGCTGGCCGCTCTCCAGCGCCGCCAGCACATCCTCATTGACCATATGCTCTCCGCGCCCGCAGTTGATTAATACCGCTCCGGCGGGAAGCCGGCTGAACAGCGGCGCGGCGAGAATACCCCGGGTCTGCGCGGTTAGCGGCAGGAGGTTAATCAGTCCGTCAAGCGACCCGAGGAAGCTGTCGAGCGCCTCCGCGCCGCGATAGCAGGTGACGCCAGCCAGCTGCTTTTCACTGCGCGACCAGCCGGAGACCCGATAGCCAAGGCGGGCCAGCTGGTCGGCGATATAGCCGCCAATTTCGCCGAGGCCCATAATGCCGATATGGAAGTCGGCGGCGGCGCGCTGGGGATAGAGCTTCCAGGTTTGGGTCCGCTGGTGGGCCAGAGCCCGGTCGAAATGGCGCTGAAACCACAGGACGCTCCACAGGGCATATTCGAACATGCCGTGACGAAAGTCCTCATCGATCACCCGGCACAGCGGGATATCGCTGGCGAACAGCGCGGGCGGCAGATGATCGACCCCGGCGGAGGCGGCCTGGATCAGCTTCAGCCCCGGCGAGCGGGTCAACAGCTGCGGGTTCGGGAACCAGCAGCTGGCGTACTGGGCATCGCGCGCCGCCTGGTGATGGGGCAGGAGCGCGGTGACGTCGGGAAACTGCTGCAGGGCGGCGCAGATATCGCGGGCGAAATCCGCGTCGTTACAATCCACCACGATAGTGATATCAGACATAGGCGTTAGTCTTGGTAAGAGGTATCGAGACGGTCAAGACGGCGCAACCACGCCTGCCAGACCTGTTGACGTTCATGCTCCACGCCCATCAGCTGCTCGCAGGCGTGCTGGCTGAGATGCGGGGCGATGGTGTGGATCGGGCTGAGGGCCGCCAGCTGGGCGGCGGCCATCTGGATCTCGCAGGCGCGGTTGAGGTAGTACATGATGTAAAAGGCGTCAGCCACGGTGCGGCCCACCGACAGCAGGCCATGGCTCTGCAGGATCATGGCGATATTATTCCCCAGCGAGCGCTGAATGCGCGCCCGTTCGTCAAGGTCAAAGGCCACCCCTTCATAGGGGTGGTAGCCGACGCGCTGGTAAAACTCGGTGCTAATCTGATTGAGCTGCAGCAGGCCGTCCTCGCAGGCGGCCACCGCCATCCCCGGCAGGGTGTGGGTGTGGATCACGCAGTGGGCGTCTTCCCGGGCCATATGCACCGCGCTGTGGATGGTGAAGCCCGCCGAGTTAGCCGGCGAGTCGCCCTCAACGACTTTGCCCTGCATATCCACCACGATCAGGTTGCTGGCGGTGACTTCGTCAAACATCATGCCGAAGGGGTTAATTAAAAAACGTGGCTCGCCGTCGCCGGGCAGGCGCACGGAGAAGTGGGTGTAGAGGGTATCCTCCCAGCCGAACAGCGCCGCCAGACGGTAGGCGGCCGCCAGCTGCTGGCGCAGGTGTTGCTCAGTTGCCATTTAGTGTACTCCCATAAATTCACGGATTCGTTGCAGAGAAGGGGCCTCCAGCGGGCTGCGGATCACCTGCGGGGCGATGTCGGCCTGCACCACGCCGTTCTCCATCAGCACCACGCGGTCGGAAATCGACAGGGCAAAATCCATCTCGTGGGTGACAATCAGCATGGTCATGCCTTCGCGGGCCAGTGACTGAATGACCTTCAGCACTTCGCCTACCAGCTCCGGATCCAGCGCCGAGGTTGGCTCGTCAAACAGCATAATGTCCGGCTTCAGCGCCAGCGCCCGGGCGATCGCCACGCGCTGCTGCTGGCCGCCGGAGAGCTGCCAGGGGTATTTGTGGGCATGGGCCAGCAGGCCGACGCGGTCGAGCAGCGCCAGGGCCTGCTCGCGGGCGACCGGCTGATCCAGCAGCTGGTGATAGCGCGGGGCCAGCATCACGTTGTCGAGCACCGTGCGGTGGGGGAACAGGTTGAAGCTCTGGAAGACCATGCCGATGCGCCGCACCCCGGCGCGCATCTGGCGTTTATCGACGATGGCTCCGCCTTTCAGATAGTCCTCGCCGTAGAGAATGATCTCCCCGCCATCAAGGCTTTCGAGGGCGTTGATGGTGCGGATCAGGGTGGTTTTGCCGGAGCCGGACGGGCCGATGATGCTGATCACCTCCCCGTTCTCCACCTGCAGATCGATGCCTTTCAGCACCTCATGCTGACCCCAGGATTTGCGGATGCCCCGCAGATCGAGCGCTGGCGGCGCGCCGTTGACGGCCGGAGTTTTGAGCTCCTCCGTCAGCGCCGGCAGGCTCTGGCGCAGCGCCTGGCATTCCGCCTCGCTGAGGGTTTGCGGACGCTTGCGCTGAATATCGAGGCTATTCTCCAGCCCCCGGAACAGCCAGGTGAAGACGGTAACCACCATGACGTAGTACACCGCCACCGCCAGCAGCGTCTCCATCACGAGGAAATTTTGCGCGTACAAGCGCTGGCCGGTGAGCAGCAGCTCGGGTAAGGAGACCACCGACAGAATCGAGCTCAGCTTAATGATGGTGATGTATTCATTGATCAGCGTCGGCAGCGAGATGCGAAACGCCTGAGGAATAATAATTAGCCGCTGGATGCCGATAAAGCTGAAGCTCAGCGCATGGCCCGCCTCGCTTTGCCCTTTGGCCACCGACAACAGCCCGCCGCGGTGGATCTCCGCCATATAGGCCGCTTCGGTGACGGTCATCGACACCAGCCCGGCGATAAACGGCACCCCGAGCAGCGGCTGGGTCACCGGAAACAGCTGCGGCAGGTTGTAGACAAACACCAGCAGCACCATCAGCGGCACGCTGCGGAAAAACCAAATATAGAGTTCGACGGGGATCTTGATCCAGCGCGGCGCCGAGAGCTTCGCGCAGGCTA
The DNA here is from genome assembly GCF_040062415.1 of Klebsiella sp. GG_Kp173. Lineage (NCBI taxonomy): Bacteria > Pseudomonadati > Pseudomonadota > Gammaproteobacteria > Enterobacterales > Enterobacteriaceae > Klebsiella > Klebsiella sp. GG_Kp173. Next base: position 63,447 of record NZ_JBEAFZ010000084.1, on the reverse strand, counting down.
GTAGAAAACCGACCACCAGGCCGATCCCCCAGGACAAGGTGCTGACCACGATCACGGTCACGCACGCCTGCCAGAATGCCCCAATGCTAAACAATGAAAAAAAGTATCCCCAATCGAACGCCATACCGACTCCTGTTGCGCAGTGCTTATTGTCTTAATCGATGCTTTCTAAGTTGTATTTTTTGATCAGCGCGGCATATTTGCCGTTGGCTTTCAGCGTGGCGAGGGTGGCCTTAATCGCCTCCGCCAGCTCAGTGTTGCCTTTGGCGACGTAGATCCCCAGCGGCAGCGGGTAGACCAGGCGCGTCGAGCTTATCGCCAGGCGACCGCGGCTCTTGTCGACGATAATCTGCGCCGCCGGGGCGATCTCGAGCTGGGCGTCGATATTCTTCGACAGCAGCGCCTGGGAGGCTTCCGGCGCCGTCGGGAACTCCTGAATGGTGATGGCCGGTTTACCGTTTTTCAGGCACCACTCATCGGAGTGTTTTTTCAGGCTGGTCACCCAGGTGGTGCCTGCCTGCAGACCGACCTTCACGCCGCACAGCTCATCTTCGGTTTTCGGCTGCACCGCGCCGCCCTTCAGGGCGATGATCGACGCGCCGGAGAGGGCGTAAGGGATGGCGTCGGCCTGCTTCTGGCGTTCCGGCGTCACGTACATCCCGGAGATCACCGCGTCATATTTCTTGCCGATGCCGAGGATCAGGCTGGTGAACTTGGTGTCGATCAGCTGCGGTTTGGCCTGCAGATGCTCGGCGATCAGCGTCGCGAACTCCGGGTCGAGACCGACGATGTTGTTATTGCTGTCATAGGACTCAAACGGCGGGTAGGTAACCTCCATCCCCACCTTAAAGACGCCCTCGGTCAGCAGTTCCGCCGCCTGGGTGACAGAGGAGAAACAGGCGCTGACGGCGAGGGTAAGTGCGACGCGGCGCGAGATTTTTTTCAGGGTGCTAGTCATCATGGTTCCTCACGGGGGGTTAGGGGTTTTTTTGCTGTGCCTGTTTTTTCAAATGGCCAAAGGTATTGGTGCCGCGCGCGCGCTCCGGCAGCTGGAGCTCGCCGCGATTGACCTTCTCGCGCAGATAGCGATAGGTTTGCAGCGCCTGGCTCCACATATGCTCTCCGATGCTCAGCTCCTGATATTCGCTGGCTTCGCCGGCGGCCAGAAAGGTCGGTAGCGGGCGGATCAGCGTGTGGTAATCGCAGGCGAAAAACAGCGGGAAGGAGTACCGCTCCTGCGGCACTTTGCGCACCCGGTGGGCTGTAGCAACAAATGTGCCAGCGCTGAGCACTTCCAGCATGTCGCCGATATTGATCACGAACGCCTCTTCTCCGGCGGCGTTCGTGACGGGAGGCGCGTCGATCCACACGCTTTCTTCATTGAGGACTTCAAGCCCGGGCTGGTCGGCGAGCAGCAGGGTGAAGCACTCATAGTCGGTGTGTGCACCAATTCCGGGAACATCTTCGACGCTGGCGTCGAACGGGTAATGGATTAGCCGCAGCTTAGCCGGCGGGCAGGTCACCATCGGTTTGAAATACCCTTCCGGCAGGCCGAGCGCGAGGGCGAAAGCGTCGAACAGGCGGTGGCCGAGGGCGAAGACCGCATCGTAGTAGGCCAGCACCCGCGCGCGGAAATCCGGCAGATCGGGCCACTCGTTGGCGCCGATCAGCGGTGTACCGGCGAGCACCAGCGGATGGTCGTCCGCCGCCTGGAAGCCGATATCGAACGCCTCTTTATGGTCCGGCTTGCCGGCGCCGTAGATCTCTTCTCCTTCCGGGACGTAGCCCTTATGGCTTTTGGAGCGGCCGATGTAGTAGTTCATCTTCTCCTCCATCGGCAGGGCGAAGATCTGCTTCGCCGCCGCGCGGACGCCGGCGATCAGCGCCGGGTCGATGCCGTGGCCGGTGATGTAGAAAAAGCCCACCTCGCGCGCCGCGCGGCCGATGGCGTCGGCCACCGCCTGGCGCCTGGCGAGATCGTCGCCGGCCAGATCGCGGATATCGATGGTCGGGAGTTCAGTAAAAGCGTGCTTCACGGCGGTCATGGCTGCGGTTCCTGTTCAGTGAGCGTTAAAAACTGCTGAAAGTGGGCCTGCTGGCGCGCGGCCATCCAGGCGTTGAGCGACCAGAGATCGGCCACCGGAACGTTGGTGAACGGCAGGTGGTGCAGATAGCCGTCGGCGCCAAACTCCGGCGTCAGGGTAGTTTGCTGATAGCCGCGCCGGCGCTGTGAATGCCAGATTTGCTCCCAGAAGCGCTCGGCAAAGGCCAGCGCCGGCTGATACTCCGGCGCCGCCGGGTGCGGCACCTGCGGCCCCTGGTCGTAGCCCACCCGGGCCTGCACGTGATGCACGCGGTCGATAAAGGCGCTGAAGTCATCGCAGGGGTCATCCAGCAGGCGCTCGCTAACCACCACCCAGTGGCTGATGTCGGCGGTAAAGCGCAGCTGGGGAAGTTGCTGAACGATCTCCAGGGTGAGCCACGGGCTGTACAGCGAGGTGGCGCGATGGGTTTCAAAGCTGCAGGTCAACCCAAACCCGGCGGCCAGCTCGTGCGCCTTGCCGAGAAAATCGACCTGCTGCGCCAGCGGCCAGCGATCGTTGCCCGCCAGCAGGTTGACAAAACGCGGGTTGAGGCTGCTGGCCTCGGCTAAGCGGGTCTGCAGGCGCGCCAGATGCTGTTCCGGCGTTTCATGCTGGGCGGGGAGCACTCCGCCGCCGCTGAAAAGAATGGCGATATACTCCAGCCCCGACGCCTGCAGGCGGTCGGCGAGCTGGCGCCGTTCGGCCACCGTTAACGGCACGCGGGCTTCGATACCGCAGCAGCCGACGCGCTGCAGTTCATCCAGCGTTTGCGGCCAGGGGGTCGTCACTCCCCAGAGGGTGCGAAAGCATTTCAGCTCCATGGCGGCTTCCTCAGGCGTACTTCACGCCGGGCAGGACGCAGAGCATCTCGTACAGCAGGTTGGCCGCCAGCTGGGAGGTATTACCGCTCACGTCGTAGGGGGGCGAGACCTCCACCAGATCGGCGCCGATCAGGTTCAGGCCGCGGCAGCCGCGGACGATCTCCAGCGCCTGAATGGAGGTCAGACCGCCAACTTCCGGCGTCCCGGTTCCCGGAGCCCAGATAGGATCGAGGCTGTCGATATCAAAGCTGAGATACACCGGCCCGTCGCCCATCTGCTGGCGGACTTCGGCCATCAGCGGCGCCAGCGAGGTATGCCAGCACTGCTCCGCCTGCACCAGGCGAAAGCCCTGGTCAACGCCCCACTGGAAGTCGCCGGCGGCGTAGCCCTGGGCGCGCTGGCCAATCTGCACCACCCGTTTGAGGTCGAGCAGTCCCTCCTCAACGGCGCGGCGGAAGGTGGTGCCGTGGGCGATTTTCTCACCGAACATCTCATCATTGGTGTCGGTATGGGCGTCGACATGGATGAGCCCCACCGGCCCATGTTTTTTGGTCAGCGCCCGCAGGATCGGCAGGGTAATGGTATGGTCCCCGCCGAGGGTGAGGGGGATCAGCGGATAACTATTCAAACCGGTGTAGTAATCTTCGATAATTTGCACCGATTTGAGCAAACTGTAGGTATTGATCGGCACATCGCCGATGTCGGCCACCGACAGCGAGTCGAACGGCGCGGCGCCGGTCGCCATATTGTACGGACGGATCATCACCGATTCGGCGCGAATATAGCGTGGTCCGTAGCGCGTACCTGAGCGCTGCGAGGTGCCGATATCCAGCGGAATGCCGACAAACGCCGCATCAAGTCCCTGTAAATCTTCGATAAACGGCAGGCGCATCATCGTGGCGCGGCCGGCGAAGCGTGGCATCTCATTGCCACCCTGCGGTTGGTGAAAGAGGTTATCCATGTCTGCTCCTGAATCTGACGGATGAAACGTAACAGGAGAGATAGTGCGCAACCCGCGCTGGACTTTACATCGTCTGGCGTAAATACTCAGTTCATTTATTGGTGAACTAAATACGATGCATAATGACGCCAGCCTCAATATTCGCCAGCTGCAGGTTTTCGAGGCGGTGGCGCGCCTGGAGAGCTACAGCCGGGCCCAGCAGGAGCTGGGCATTTCGGTCTCCGCCATCAGCAATGCGATGTCGCAACTGGAGGGACAGCTCGGCTTCACCCTCTGTCAGCGCGGGCGCGGCGGCTTTTCCTTAACGGAAAAAGGTCAGCAGTTTTTACAGCAGGCGATCCGCGTGCTGAGCGAACTCAATGAGCTGGAGCGGCAGTCGGCCCTGCTTAAAGGGGAGCACAGCGGCACCCTGTGCATCTCGACGCTCGACTCCATCGAGACCGAAACGGCGCTCTCGCTGCCGGTGGTTCTGCGCAGCTTCAGCGACAAATTTCCCCATGTGCATATCAAACTGATTATTCGCACCCCGGCGGAGCAACTGAACGGGGTGCTGAACAACCATATCGACCTGGCCATCGGCAGCTACAACTCGCAGGTGCATAACATCATCAGCGAGCCGCTGTACCGCGAGCAGCACTGGCTCTACTGCAGCGATCTGCACCCGATGTTCTTCAGCCGCCAGCTCGATAAAGAGCAGATCAGCCAGTGCCCGCTGGTGACCCGCAGCTACTGGAACACCAGCGATCTCCGCCGCCGGGGCTTCAGCAAAGGCAGCGCCACCGTTGAGACCGTCGACGCCCAGCTGCTGCTGATCCTCTCGGGAAAATATATTGGCTATCTGCCGGAGCATTACGCCTGGCCGTGGATCAAAGAGAACCGCCTGCGGGTGCTGCTGCCCAACGAGTTTGGCTTTCAGTCGCCGTTCTCGGCTATCTGTAAGCGCGGGCGCAGCAATGAGCCCTACCTGAAAGCGTTCCGCGATCTGCTGAAGAAGAACACGGTGGCGCGGCCGAAGTGGAATTATTAAGCGGGGCGGGCGCTTCCCTCCGCCGTGGTGGCGGTTTTCGCCCTAAGCGCGCTGCCCGGCGGGGGCGGTTTCCCTGTTCAAAAAACGAACGGCAGCCGGTAGCCCGCCCGGGCTGCGGCTGCCAGGCAACTGCCTCCAGGTTATCCACAGGGTTAGGCGCCGCAGGTGTGGACAGGTCGCCTGGCGGCGCGGTCGTTAGCGATTCGCTTTAATGGTTTTTTCCGCGATCGCGATGGTGGAGACTTTGTGCAGGCAGATCAGCGCCAGACAAATCCCGCAGGCAAACAGATAACTCGCCATACTCAATTTTTGCAGACGGGATAAATGATTGATTCTGTCAATCACCGCCGGGCTGGCGAGACCTTCATACAGGAAAGGCAGGGCTGTTAAGAAGCCGCCAATAAAATAGAACACCAGACTGAAGACTTCGACAGCCTTACGGTATAACCAGAAGCGGTAACCCCATTTCTTCCATTTGAATATGCGTTTCTCATCGTTGACCGAAATCAGATGCTGGCATTTGCTGTAGTTATCAATATCGCTGACCGGATTTTTGCATTTCAATAATATCTTTCTTTGCGCCATGGTCAGGTTTTTATCTTTGGTCAGCGCGGCGATACCATATTCGTATGCGATCCGTTGCAGCTCGGGGTCGTTACTATTTTTGTACAGCGCGGCGGCGAATTCACTGATATTTTTGCGCGAGGTAAATATCTTATCTTTGGGAAATACCCAACCTGAACGCACGGCGACAATCTGAATAATCAACGTGATGATCGCGATCGCGTATTTGAAAAACTCTGCCGAGAGAATATTCATATCCGTATATTCCTTTCCATGATGAAGGGGAGCGCTGAAATATACCTTAGCCATGGGAGCGCAGGGGTGTCAAATATGATACTGCGCGAGAAGAATATCGTCGTTGACAAGGGATTAGCGGCGGGTGAAAGGGGAGTGCCGGCCAATGAACAGGGGAATAATCCGCCAGCGTGGCCGGCGGAGGGCGCCGGGCAGGGCTTATATCGGCTTCGCCGTCAGGGTCATCATATCGCCGATCGCCCGCTGGCGGTCAAAATGGCGATCGCGGTGGATCTCGCTCTCGCCCACCTGCAGCGAGGCGGCCCAGATCTGCTGACAGCGCGGCCGGCGGCGGGCGTCAAAGTGCGCCAGCGCGGCCGCGACGCTGTCGGTCTGCTGCAGCGCTTCGCGCAGCACGATGGCATCCTCAATCGCCATGCCCGCCCCCTGACCGAGATGCGGAGTGGTAGCGTGAACCGCGTCGCCCACCAGCACGATGCGTCCCTGATACCAGGGATCGTCGACGAACAGCTCTTCCAGCGGCTTATAGACGACCTCGTCGTTGTTAACGATATGCTCGTGCAGGCTGCCCGGCAACCCCGCGCCGGGCGGCAGACGGCGGCGCATCTCCGCCGCCAGCTGATCGCGGGCGTAGCGGGGGTTATCCGCTTCGTGGGAGGTGATAAACAGATACATCAGATCGTCCCCCAGCGGCACCAGCCCGCAGTTGCAGCTCTCGCCCATAAAGCACATCAGATGGTCCACCTCCGGCGGTCGCGGAAAGTTGTAGCGCCATACGCCCTGACCGGTAAAGCGGGGGCGATAGCGCTCGCCGTACAGCATGCCACGCACCCGGGAGTAGATCCCATCGGCACCCACCAGCAGATCGTAGCGCCCCTGACCGCCACGGCTGAAGCTCACCTCAACCGCATCGTCAACCTGACGGAAGGCGTCAATGCTCTCGCCGGTGGTCAGTCGGACCCCCAGCTCCCGGGCGGTGGAACAGAGTACGTTGTGCAGGGCCAGGCGGGAGATGCCGACGTTGGCCGGGAACTGTTCACCGGCCAGCCGCTGGCCGGGAAAGCTGGCTAGCTGCTGGCCGCTCATGGTGTGCACTGAGACGCTGTCAAACGGCCAGGCGGCGTCCAGATAGCGTTCCAGCACCCCAAGCCGCTGCATTTCGCGCACGACATTGTTCTGCTGAATGATACCGACGCCGTAGACCCGCCACTGCGGTTGGATCTCTACGACATCGACGGCGACGCCGGCCTGGCGGAGGGCGATGGCGGTACACAGACCGCCGATGCCGCCGCCAACGATTAATACGTTATTGATGTTCATCGTAGCTGTTTTCTCCAGGGTACAGAGTAGAGGACGTTAACCAGGCCAGCGGCGCGCTGACTAATCGCGATAAAGAATGATCGCTATCGCAAAAAACGATATCGCCGTGGAAATTGAAAACAAAAAGTTGCAGAAAAGTTAAATTCAGCCACAGGATAAGCACGCCATTTCTCGCCGGGGGACCCATGCGTTACCAACATCTTGATCTGAACTTACTGGTGGCACTAGATGTGTTACTTGACGAACAGAACATCACCCGCGCCGCGGGCCGGTTGCATATGACCCAGTCAGCCACCAGCGGGGTGCTCAACCGGTTACGCACCTACTTTGAGGACGATCTGCTCACCCAGGTGGGCAGAAAGATGCGGCCCACGCCGCTGGCGGAAGAACTGCGGGAGCCGGTCCGCGACGTGCTGATGAAAATTCAGACCTCCATTGCCCGCCGGCCGGTGGATGAGCCGGCAACCAGCAAGCGCCATTTCCGCATTATGGCCTCGGATTACGTGATCAACGTGATGCTGAAGGATGCGCTGCAAACGGTGCACCTGCAGGCGCCGAATATGACCTTTGAGTTTTTCTCGCCGGACGCCCAGTCCACCGGCATGCTCAACCGCGGCGAGCTGGATATCATCGTGGCGCCGGAGCGTTTTATGGCCGCCGACCATCCCGCCGAAGCGCTGTTTGACGAAGAGTTTGTCTGCCTGGCCTGGGCGGACAATCCCCACACCGGCGAGGCGCTGACCCTCGATGCCTGGCAACAGCTGGGGCACGTGTCGGTGGTCTTTGGCCGCGAGCGGCAGCCGGGGCTGGAGGGCAATCTGTTTGCCGAGTCGGGGCTCAGCCGCCGTATCGAGGTGGTGACCCACAGCTACCACTGCGTTCCGCAGCTGCTGATCGGCACCTCGCGGATCGCCACGCTGCACCGGCGGCTGGCGGAGCAGTATGCGGCGATGCTGCCGCTGCGTCTTTTCCCGGTCCCGGTGACGCTGCCGGTGATGCGCGAATTTATCGGCTGGCACCGCTCGCTGGATAACGATCCTATCTTCGGCTGGCTGAAAGCGAAAATCGTCGCCAGCGCACGCTAACCCACTGGTATTGTTCCCGTCGATACCTGACATCCTGAGACATGATTGGTCGCCTGCAGGTGCTTTATGTGACAGTGCCTGCGCTACAGCGATTGCGACTGAATGTTGAAGGATGACCCTATGTTTCGCTATTTCCCTAAAAACTATGTCTGGAACCTGTCGGTGGATCTCTCCATCGAGATGGGCGCCCGCATCGGTGAGATCGAAGAGATGTGCGCGCCGCTATTGGCCGCGTCCGAGCATCCCGACGCCGAAGGCACCCGCGCGTTCCGGGAAACCTGGTCCCGCATGGCCGATAAATTATGCGCGCTGGCGGGCGAAGATGAAGCGCGGGGACGGCGGTTGTCGGCAGGCGAGAAGTATCTTCGGGCGGCCAACTATTACCTGACCTGCGAGCGCCTGCAGGCGCATGGCGCGCCGGACCGCGAGGCGCTGTACCGCCGCTTTCTCGATGTCTTTGCCGCCGGGCTGCACCATACCCATGCTAACTGTCAGCGGGTGACTATCCCCTACGAGGGCAAAACCCTGTCGGCGCTTTATGTCCGCGCCGAAGGGATGACCGGCCGCGCGCCGCTGCTGGTGCAGGTCAACGGTCTCGACTCCACCAAAGAGATGAAATATCTGGTTGGGCTGCCGCAGTGGCTGGCGCGGCGCGGCGTCTCCTCGCTGGTGGTCGACCAGCCGGGAACCGGCGAAGCGCTACGTCTTCACGACATGCAGGCCCGCTATGACAGCGAGCACTGGGCCAGCCGCATCGTTGACTGGCTGGAACAGCACCCGGAGGTGGATGCCGGGCGCATCGGCATGGAAGGGGTCTCGCTGGGCGGCTATTACTGCCCGCGGGCGGTGGCGTTTGAGCCGCGCTTCGCCTGCGGCGTGGTATGGGGCGCCAATCACGACTGGCGAGAGGTGCAGCAGCGCCGCCGCGAACGCGAAGGGGATTTTCCGGTACCGCACTACTGGCAGCACGTGCGCTGGGTGTGGGGCGGCGAGGATATCGACGCTTTTATGCGCATCGCGGAGAACGTCCATCTCGACGGCATTCTTGATCGCATACGGGTGCCTTTTCTCGTCACCCATGGTGAAAAGGACTCGCAGATCCCGGTGAAATGGGCGCAGCGCACCTACGACCAGCTGGTGAACAGCCCGCGCCGCGAGCTGAAAATTTTCACTGACCGCGAGGGCGGTGTGCAGCACTCCAGCTTCGACAACTCAATTAACGCCGGGCACTACATCGCTGACTGGGTGGCGGAAGCCCTCGGCGGCCGGGTGGCCTGAACACGCATAAGGAACAACCGCGATGAATATTCTTGGTCCGGATTATCTGGTATTTGGCGTCGATGACCTGGCGGGCTGTCGACAGTTTCTTATCGACTACGGTTTACGCGAGCAGGAGAACGGTTTCTTTAGCGCGCTGGATGGCACCGGGGTGCTGCTGCGGGGACGTGACGATCCGTCGCTGCCCGCGGCGCTGCCCAGCGGCAGCCAGCTGCGGGAAACCGTCTATGGCGTGGCGGATAGCGCCACGCTTGAGGCTATTGCCGAGACGCTGCGCCGCGATCGCGAGGTGAAACTTGGCGCCGACGGCGTGCTGCGCTGCGTCGATGATGCCGGCTTTGCCCTCGGGTTTCGCGTCAGCCAGCGCCAGCCGCTGCAGCGGGAAGGTGAGAAAATCAACGCTCCGGGGGATCGCGCCGGGCGGCCGGTCAATCAGACCGGGGCCAGCGCCGACATGGCGGCAGAGCCGCGTTCGCTCTCCCATGTGGTCTATTTTGTGCCGGACGCCGCGCGTGCGGAAGCCTTTTATCAACGGCTGGGCTTTGTCTGTACCGATCGCTTCACCCACGTCGGCCCCTTCCTGCGACCCGCCGGCACCCAGGATCACCATACCCTGTTTCTGATCCAGGCCCCGCCGTTTATGACCGGCATTGAACACTTTACCTTCCACCTCGGCGGACCCACCGAGCTGATGATGGCCGGCAGCCGCTTTCAGCAGAAGGGGTATCAGACCTTCTGGGGACCGGGGCGCCATCAGCTGGGATCGAACTGGTTCTGGTACTTCAACAGCCCGCTCGGGTGTCATATCGAATACGACGCCGATATGGATCAGCACGATGACCACTGGCAGCCGCGCGAAGCGCTGCCGGGGGCCGATAACTCGCAATATTTCCTGCTGGGGTATCGCGAGAAGTGGGCTCCCGGTCCGGATAACGCCCGCTGATGGTTCGCCTGTGCCGTGCCGACAGCCTGGCTGAGGGCCAGGCGCGGGGATTTGACCCCACGGGCAGCGGGCAGGCGACGGTGATTGCCTGCCGCTATCAGGGAACGCTCTATCTGTGGCGCAACCGCTGTCCGCATCTCGATACCCCGATGAACTGGCGGCAGGACGCTTTTCTCAACGCCCGGGGCGACCGGCTGGTCTGCTTCGCCCACGGGGCGATTTTTATGCCGGACAGCGGCCTCTGCGTGCAGGGCGCCTGCGCTGGCCAACGTCTGAGTCCGCTGGCTGGCGACGTGGACGCCGACGGCTGGCTATGTCTGCTGGAGGACGCAGGTCATGAAACTGGCAACACGAGATAACGGTGAACGCGACGGCTGCCTGGTGGTGGTCTCGGGCGATTTGACGCTGATGGCCGATGCGGCGGATATCGCTCCGACGCTTCAGCAGGCGCTGGAGCAGGCCGCGCGGGTGTGGCCTGCGCTGCAGGCGCGCTATCAGGCGCTCAATGCGCGCCGCTATCCGGCGGCGCAGCCCTATGATCCCCGGCGCCTGCTGGCGCCGCTGCCCCGGGCGTGGCAGTGGCTGGACGGTTCGGCCTTCCTGAGCCATGGCGAGCGTATGCAGCGGGCCTTTCACCTGCCGCCGATTGCCGGCGCCGACCAGACGCCGCTGATGTATCAGGGCAGCGGGGACGACTTTCTTGCCCCCCACGCCGGGATAGTCTGCCGCCGGGTCGAGGATGGCCTCGACTTTGAGGGCGAGTTCGCGGTAGTCGTCGACGAGGTGCCGCAGGGCTGCTCGCCGCAACAGGCGCTGAGCTGTATCCGCCTGATCGTCTTGCTTAACGATATCAGTCTGCGGGCGCTGGCGCCGCGCGAGATGCAGACCGGGTTTGGTTTTATTCACGCCAAACCCGCCTCGGCCTTTGCACCGGTGGCCCTTACCCCGGATGAACTGGGGCAGGCCTGGCAGCACGGGCGGGCGGCGCTGACGCTGCAGGTGACCCGCAATGGCAAGCCGTTTGGCTGCCAGTCGGGTAGCGAGATGCATTTCCATTTTGGCGAACTGATTGCCCATGCGGCGCAGACCCGCCGTCTGCGCGCCGGGACGGTGGTGGGTTCCGGCACGGTGTCCGGGCCGGACGCCAGCCGCGGCGCCAGCTGTATCGCCGAGGTGCGGGCCATAGAGATGCTGGCCTTCGGCGAGCCGCGCACGCCGTTTTTATCCCCAGGGGAGCGGGTGACGATGGAAGCCCACGCCCCCGATGGCCGGCCGCTGTTTGGCGTACTGGATCAACACGTTGTGATGTTAACGGAGTAAACCATGATCAATCTTTTACAGGGGCGTCGGCTGGTCGACCTCTCCGTCACCCTGGACAACAATCCCTGGACCGATCCGCCGCCGCTGCTGCCGAACATTGAGTATCAGGATCATCAGCAGGGATGGCCGGAAATGGCGGCGATGTTCCCGGGGCTGGAAAAAGCGCAGATGCCGGGAGAGGAGGCCTGGGCCTCGGAGCGCCTGACCGTGACGCCGCACAATGGCACCCATATGGATGCCCCTTGGCACTACAGCTCGACCACCAACGGCGGCGAACCGGCGTTTGGCATCGATGAGCTGCCGCTGGAGTGGTGCCTGCGCCCCGGCGTCCGGCTGGATTTTCGCCATGTCGCCGATGGGGCGATCTTGCAGCCGGAGGATCTGCAGCGCGAGCTGGCGCGAATAGACTATTGCCTGTCGCCGCTGGATATTGTGTTGATCAATACCGCGGCCGGCGCCCGCTACGGCCAGCCGGATTACCTGCAGCGCGGCTGCGGCATTGGCCGGGCGGCGACGCTGTGGCTGCTGGAGCAGGGGGTACGGGTGGTTGGCACCGACGCCTGGAGCTGGGATGCACCCTTCCACTTTACCCGCGAACGCTTTCAGGCCAGCGGCGACGCCGGGCTGATCTGGGAGGGGCATAAAGCCGGCAGGGAGATCGCCTATGGGCAAATGGAGAAGCTGAGTAACCTGGAGCAGCTTCCCGACCACGGCTTCTGGGTGAGCTGTTTTCCCTACAAGATCCGCCGCGGCTCGGCTGGGTTTATTCGCGCGGTGGCGATTGTCGACGCCTGAAGGCGTCGATGATTATGTTAATTTAATGTGAATGCATTGTATTAATTGTGATAGCAATCGCAGTCCATGCCACCTGCATCCGGTAGGGTAGAACGGTATATGTGCTGAGTTCGCTGATGCGTTTCCAGCCATTAAGCCGGGGCGTAAAACGCCTTTCTTTACCGATAAAAAATAGAACTGTAATTCATATTCTAAATAAAGAGCAGTGACGGAGAGCGGAAGATGGTGATGCACAAGGTTTCAGCAACCCCGCGCGAGGCGGGGGCCGTACAGGCGATGTTACTGATGTTGGCGGCACTGTTGCCGATCATGGGGACCTTGACCATGCTGCCGGTGATGCCGCTCCTGTTCAGTCATTTTGCCGCGCAGCCGCACGCCCAGCTGCTGGTGCCGATGATCATCACCATACCGGCGGCGAGCATGGCGCTGCTGGCTCCGCTGGCGGGGATGGTAGGCGATCGCCTGAGCCGTCGCCGCCTGCTGATTGCCGCCACCGCTCTGTACGCAGGGTTTGGCCTGCTGCCGGTGATGCTCGACGATCTGTATGCCATTTTGCTGGCGCGGCTGGTGATGGGTATTGCCGACGCCTTTATTCTTACCACCGCCAATGCGCTGATTGGCGACTACTTTACCGGCGAGGCGCGCAGCAAATGGCTGGCGGTGCAGAGCGGCATTGGTTCGATACTGTCGACGCTGATCGTGCTGGGCGCTGGCCTGCTGGGAACCCTGGGCTGGTATGGTCCGATCTACCTGTATGCTCTGGCGATCCCGGTCTTTATCGGCCTGTGTCTGTTCACCGCAGAGCCGGCGACGCGCCGTCGCGTGGACAGTGTCGCTGGCGAGGAGGCTGTCGCTTTTCCACGACGCAAAATGGCGGCGATCGGCCTGATTACCCTCGCCAGCGCGATCCTCTATTTTCTCGAACCGCTGCAGATAAGCCAGGTGTTCAGTCAGCTCGGGCTGACCTCCAGCAGCCAGATTGGCATCGCTACCGCCGTTGCCGGCGTCGGCGTGCCGCTGGGCGCCTGGCTGTATGGCCGCAACGCCAGGCAGCGCGTCGACAGGCAGTTTTTCCTTTTTTACGCCATTTTTGGCCTCGGGCTGCTGTTTATCGCCGTGGCCCACAATCCGCTGGCCGGCGTGGCGGCAGCGTTCGTTGCGCAGGTCGGTAACGGAATGCTGATCCCTCTGATGCTGGCCTGGATGATGAAAGCCCTGCCGGCGCCGCACCGGGCGACGGGGATCGGCATCTGGCACACCTTCTTTTTCCTCGGCATGTTCATCAGCCCGGTTCTGATGACCTTGCTGAATGGCATGACCGGCAGCATGCAGGACAGCCTGCTGCTGTTTGCGCTGCTGACGCTGGCTATCGCCGGCGCGACGGGTATCGCCAGCGCCCGGATGGGGGGCCGCCGCGCGCTGGCTCGTTAATTTCACCTGACGACATCATTACCACACGCCCGCCGGTCTTCCGGCGGGAAGGGGAGGCCATTATTTAGAAAAAGTGTACACCTTATTTAGCGTTAACTTTCAGCCTAATTAATCCCTGTTAATAAACATATTGTGACCAATTTATTTTTCACGATATGGCGCATCTTACCTGCAAAAAATAAAAATGAGGGTTTATTATGAGTCTCTGCTGTACCGACGTAAGTAAGAAAATAGTTTTTCCACTTTCGGCGCTGACGCTGGCGATATTCTCCAGCACCGCGCTGGCCGATACCTGGACCTGTGAGCAACTGGATAAACTGAATACCCGCTCAGCGCAGGTTGTCAGCCCTCCGTCGACCTGCGAATCGCTCATCGGCGATATTGGCGGCTTTCGCAGCGCGCTGGCCGACCGTGGCTGGGGTGTCCAGTTAAGCTGGAACCCGATGGTGATGTACGATCTGAAAGGCCAGTCCGCCGACCCGCAACAATATGCCGGGCAGAATTTTACCTGGTCACAAAATATGTCGCTGAACGTCACCTATGATTTAAGTCGAATTGGTTTTAGCAAAGACGCGCAATTTACTTTTTCTCCCCAGTGGGCGACCTCGAATTATCATGACAGCTATCCGGAACTGCATAATATTGCGGTGCTGGCGGTGAACCAGCCCTTATTAAACGGCCAGCTGGAGCTGCAGTATGGTTTTTATCCGTTAATTCGTCAGTTTTACGGCATGGTGCTGGGGGGCAACTCCTCCTCAGCCGCGCTGGGGCCGACCAGCGTGATACCGGTGCAGGTGGGGATCAGCCTCAATGCGCCGACGCCGACCTTCACCGCCATCGTCCGCGACAGCGATAAGAAATTCTATAACAACTTTGCCGTCAGCCGCAGTATGTCGCCTGCCGGACACCTCGACGACGTGGAGCAGAACCCCTCGGGGCTGAAATGGCACGTCGATGGCGCCAACCCGATCCTGGTAAACGAGTTTGGCTTTAAGCAGGCGGCGGGCGAGTCGCAGCGCTCGCTGTGGTTCCGCGCCGGGGCTATCTATAATACCTCGCACTACCAGTATTTTGACCAGCCCGGCGACAGCAGCAGTAACTATGCGTTCTACGTCGCCAACACCATGCAGCTGACCCAGCCGAAAAAGGGGCTTCCGCTGGGGCTGTATCTCGATGTGAAAGCGGACTATGCTCCGGACGATCGCAATGCTTACACCAGCGACTTCCAGGTGACCTTCTTTGACATCGGCCTGTTTCCCGGCCGCGAGCAGGATATGACCTCGCTGGGCTACACCCGCTCCTTTATCAGTAAGAAGTTCCGCGATTATGTCGGCGAGGCGGGAATGGAGGCGCCGCAGAGCATCAACGCCATCTCCCTGTCGCACGCCCTGCGCGTGACGAAAGGTATTTACTGGATCAACGGTATCACCTGGCAGGATAACCCGACGCTGGTGCCGAAGCATGAGTCGGCGGTCCTCTGGCAGTCCTCGATGTACTGGAACTTCTGACACAGACCGCCCGAGGATTTTAATCCCGCCCGTCGGTACGCTGCCGCCGGGCGGTTTTTTTATCGCGAACCGGCTGGCGCAGGAACAAAAAAAGAGGGCCGGCACGTTGCCGACCCTCTTTGCCATCGGTCCGGGCTTAGCCCCGGTGGCTGATTTTCCCGTCGGGAGTTAGCACGAAGTCAAAGGTTGCCCGGATATCGTCGCTGGCGAAACCCACCGCCAGCTGCCAGGGGCCGCTGGCCAGGTGCCATTCCTGGGCAGGTGCCTGCCAACGCTGCAGCGCGTGACGCGGCAGGACAAGGGTCAGGGCTGCCTCGTCGTGCGCCGGGACGCTGACCGCCGCAAACTCCGCCAGCGCCGACCAGGCCGTCTCCGGCCCCCGCAGGTAGAGCTGGACCACTGCTTTCCCGGCGCGGGCGGCGCGGTTTTCCAACCGGCAGCGCAGCTGCAGAGCATCCACCTCGTCGCCTGTCAGCGCAGCGGCGCTCAGGGTGATATCAGCATATCCCAGACCGTGGCCGAAGGCCCAGGCGGCGGGGCGTTCGCGGGCGTTAAACCAGCGATAGCCTACCTGCTGGCGCTCGTGATACCAGAGATCCCCCGCGGCGTCCGGCGTCAGACTGCGTACCGGATAGTCGTCCAGGCGCTGGGCGAAGGTGACCGGCAGGCGACCGCCAGGCTCACGATCCCCGGCCAGCACCGAGGCCAGCGCCGGGCCAAACTCCTGGCCAGGATACCAGACGACCATCACCGCCGCCGCGTCAGCCAGACACCCGGTATCCACCGGATGGGCGACATTCAGCACCACCACCGTCCGCGGGTTCGCCGCGCAGACGGCGCGGATCAGGGCAACCTGATGCGCCGGCAGCGCGGTAGCGTCCCGGTCGATGCTCTCCAGACCGGCATCGGCCGTTTCGCCTATCACCAGCACCACGCTGTCGGCCGCCCGGGCATGGTCGACCGCCTGCTGCAGCAGGTCGATGGTTTGCGGGGGCTGGCAGCCGAACCAGATGCCGTGGGCGATACTGCTGCCCAGCGCCATCTCGGCCCGGAAGGTCAGGTTTTCCCCCGCCTGCAGCGGAAATTCAAGACGGGTATGCGGGGCTTGCATCAGCTTGCCCATGATATCCCCCTCCAGCGCCTCGCCGTTGAAGGTCGCCACGCGCTCGCCGTTCAGCTGGAGGGCGATCTCCCCGGTGCCGCCGATCCAGAAGCCGTAGCGGCCGCTCACCGGCGCGGTGAACTGGCAGCTTACCGTCACGGTGGCGCGTTCGGTCAGGCGCAGCATGTCGCCGACGCCCGGCATATCGCGGAACCAGATCAGCGAGGAGGCGTCGCGCACCTCCTGATGAACCACGCCCCCGTCAGCGGTGGCGTAGGCAACGTCCAGGCCGCGCTCGCCGGCGGCGGTGCGCAGCGGCAAATGATGCAGAGGTGGGATGCGGTAATCGCTCTCCACCCCCTGGGCATAGCTTATTTCGACCCCAGCGGCGGAAAAGCGCTGGCGAATGGCCTCCAGAGGAGAGATCAGTCCCGGCATCAGCGCCACTCTGGCAAAGGTCCCGCCCTGGAAGCAGGGCGTCGTGGCGTTGGGGCCAATCACCGCCAGCCGCTGTCCCGCCTGCGCGGCGAGGGGCAGCAGCCGCTGGCGATTGTGCAGCAGGACAAAGCCCGCCGCCGCCGCCTCTTCGAGGGTGTGACGCCGCTGCGCCTGGGCGGAGGCAGAGCCATCCCAGGGCAGAGGATGGCTGACCCGTTCGGCCAGCCGCGCCAGCCGGGCGGCGGCATCGTCAAGACGCCGGGCGTCGCTGTCGGTATCCATCAGCGCGGGCAGCAGGCGCTCGCCCATATGGCGGGCCGGGCCCGGCATCTCCAGATCCAGCCCGGCGCGGAAGCTGGCCGGGCCGTTCTGGGTGCCGAACCAGTCGGACATCACCAGCCCGTCCCAGCCGAGATCGCGCTTCAGCCACTGGCTGATGGCCTGATGCTGCTCGGCGCAATAGATCCCGTTCACCCGGTTATAGGCGGTCAGCATGCCCCAGACGCCGCGGCTGGCCGCCACTTCGAACGGCCAGAAATAGACTTCGCGCAGGGTGGCTTCATCGACGACGACGTTCATGGTCCGCCGATCGGTTTCTGAATCGTTACAAACCATATGTTTGACGATGCAGCCCACCCCCTGGCGCTGGACGCCGTCGATCCACGCCGCGCCCAGCTCGGCGATATGCCGTGGGTCTTCGCCGAAAAGCTCAAACGCGCGGCCGGCAAGGGGGCTGCGCAACAGGTTCAGGTTAGGCGCCAGCAGCGCCTGCGTTCCGGTGCGCAGCGCCTCCTCGCCGATGACGCCGCCAACCCGGCTGACCAGCTGGCGGTCCCAGCTGGCGCCAAGCGCCAGTCCGCAGGGGCTGAGCAGGGCAATATCCCGCTCGTCCACCCGGCCGCCGGTGATCCCCATCGGGCCATCGGACAGGGTGACTGAACCCAGCGTGGAGTGGGGGATAGGGTGGGTGGACCACATCCCCATCCCGGCGGTGAGCCGCGCTTTTTCGGCAACGCTAAGCGACAGACTGAGCGAAGGCATCGGCTTGTCTCCGTAAGGGGGCGGCGGGGGCGAAGGCCAGCGCCTGTTCGGCTACGGTGGCCAGCGCGCGCTGGACCGCGTCGTCAGTGCAGCGGCCCTCACTGTCGAACAGCGACACGCCGGCGGTGTTGAGAGTGACCCCCAGCGGGGTCGGCCAGCCGCGCAGGGCATGAACGATCCCTCGCATGGCGCCGAGGGTGGTGTTGCAACCCTGCCAGCCGGCGGCGGTGACGATGCAGCCCACTGCCCGGCCATCAAGATAGACCCGGCTGTCGCCGCGCAAATCTTCCAGCAGGTCGATGGCGTTCTTCACCAGGCCAGACACCCCGCCGTGGTAGCCCGGCGAGGCCAGCAGAATGCCGTCGGCCTGGCGCACGGCTTCCACAAATGCCGTCTCCTGCGGCGTGCGGGTGGTCACTTCCGGATTAAACGGCGGCAGGGCCGCCAGTTCAGCGCCGCCGAACAGCTGGGTCTGCGCGCCGAGCGTGCGGGCGTGGGCCAGCGCGGCGGCGAGGGCGCGCTCGGTGCTGGAGCCCGGGCGGGTGGTGCCGCCGATGCCGATCAGCTGCGGCGGGCGTGAGAAAGCAGGCTTATTCATAGCAGGATCTCCCGGTTGGATTAGCGAAAGCGCGGCAGGATCTGGTCCGCGAACAACGTGATCGACTGCTGGCTCAGGCGCAGGCGCTCCTCGGTCAGCGGGCCGTTGGTGAAGCCGAGCAGCACGTTGCCGATGCCCAGCCGCTGATGGCGTTCCAGTTCCTCGGCGACGGTCTCCGGGCTGCCGTACAGGCACCAGGTTTTGATCCACTCTTCGCTGAAACAGTCCGGATGGCGGTGCAGCGTAACGCCGCTAAACTCTTCCGCTCGCTTGTTGTACTCATATTCCCGGTCGATGGCCTGCTGGTACCAGCCCATGATCTGCAGCATCTCCTCGCGGGCCTGCTCGTCGGTGGGGGCGATATGGACGCACTGCCAGGTGTGGGTGGTCCACGAGAGGCAGTGGTTCACCACCTCGTCGCTATGGCCGGCGTTGAGCAGGGCATCGCGGTAGCGGGTGAAATAGTGGGTCAGCTGGCCAAACGGATCGTTGCTGGCCGGGATCGGCGGCGTAAACGCGGGAATAAAGGCCGGCCAGCCGTTGTCGGCGGCACGCTGCATGCTGGTTTCACGCAGCGCCACCGGCATAATGCGGTTGAAGGGTTTTTGCCAGGGGGCAGGAACGATGCGCTGGACCACCGCGCCCTTATAGTGGCCGGTTTCGAAGATGATCGGATCGTCTTCAATATTTTTCTCCCACAGCCGCTGGACCAGATCGAGGTTCTCCTGCAGCAGGCTGGAGGCGTCCTTATAGTTCACGCCAAAGCCGATCATCTCTTCCGGCGTGGTGCCGCTGCCGATGCCCACCAGCAGGCGGCCTTCGGTGAGTTGATCCAGCAGGTTAACGCGCTCGGCGAAGCGCACCGGGTGGTGCAGCGGGACGGTAGTCACCGACATGCCGAAATGGATCTTTTTCAGCTGGCCGGCCAGGTAGGCGGCGAAGACAAACGGATCGCTGGACATCGGCGCATAGCCGGTGAAGTGATGGTCTGGCATAAAGACCGCATCGAAGCCGCGATCTTCAGCCTGGCGCGCATGTTCGATCAGCGACTGCATGACAAAACGATCCTGCTCGGGGGCGGTGGAACGGCCGACGAGGAAAACAGAGAAACGCATAGCAACTCCTGGGTTGTGTGGTGGTTGTTATTATTAAATAGAACTAGAATTATGATTCTAGTTGTTTATCAAAGAATGAAAATGACCGCCATCACACTTTTGTCACATCGCCGACGGGGGAGTCGGGTGGGCAATTTGCAGCGCGGTCGCTAACTGCAATACACTGCGGGGGTTTTCTATGGATAAAGAGGTGAGAACTGCGATGACCGATCTTCCCGCGATGCGCCAGCCGAAACAGGACCGGAGCCGGGTGGCGCTGGAGCGGCTGATGGCCGCCAGCCGTGAAATCCTGCATGAAGGCACCTTTGAGCTGCTGACCATTGCTGAAATCAGTAAACGCTCGGGCGTTTCTGTCGGCTCGATCTATGCCCGCTTCGGCGGCAAAGAAGATCTGTTTATCGCCGTCATGATGGAGGTGATGCAGGAGCTGGACGCCGAATGGCAGCAGCTGATCCAGCAGCTGCACGCGCGCAACCTGCCGCTGCGCCAGCGGCTTCCGGCGCTGATGGATGTCCAGGCGGAGTATCTGCGTCGCCATGCCGGGATCCTGCGGCCGTTTATGGCGCGGGCGGATGATGAGCGCGTGGCGGGAATTGGGAAAGCCGCTTACCAGAAAAACGAGCAGACCTTTATCGACCAGCTGCTCGATGCCGCGGCGGAGATCCGCCACCCGGAGCCAGAGCAGGCCGCCCGCTTCTGCTTTACGGTTTCGTATGCCGCGCTGGCGCGCTTCCTCGGCCTGGGATCGGCGGCGGAAGCCGCCGGTGAGGGCGACTGGGAACAGCTCAAACGCCATCTGGGCATGATGTGTCTGAGCTATCTGATTACCCCCGTCGAGGCCGGCTAAGCCGCGGGATTTTACTTCGCTAACTGCCAGGCGCTGGCCTGCTTGTGCTGACGCAGGCGCTGGCTATGGCGGGAGAAAGTATAAAGAAATATCGCGGCGGCCAGCACCAGCGCCGCGATGCCGAGCGTCAGGAAGGCGCTCAGCACATCGTTCCCGGCCCGCAGGCGGATCGCGCCAACGATGATCGGGCTGACAAACATGCCCGCGAAGAAGGCCCCGGACCAGGCGCCCATCGCCCGGCCGCAGTAGGCGGGCGGAATCAGCGACCCTACCCAGTAAATCATTGCGTTAATCGCCATGCCGGCTCCCAGCTGCTGGATGGCGGAGCCGATCCCCATGGCGATCGCCGTCCTTGATTCACCCACCACCAGCATCCCGATCCCCATCAGGCAGAGCATGATGGCGAGCACGCGCTCCGGCGTATAGCGGCGGGAGACCAGACCGAACAGCAGCGAACCGACCGGCACGGCGAGGCTGACCAGCGACATAATCAGGCCAATACGCTGCGGGCTGGCGTTTTGCAGGGTATGAAAGGCGTTGGCGCCATTGATGGTGTACACGTAATAAATGATGGCGCAGACAAAGGTCAGCACGCTGAGGGCGATCACTCGCGGCCACGGAAACGGATTATGCTGCGCCGCCTGGGCGGCGTGCTGCGGACGGGCCGCCTGAGCCGGTTCGAACATCCAGAAGTACATCGCCAGGAACAGCAGGATGGCGACAAAGTAGATCATAAAGGCGCCGTTCCAGCGCAGGGCGGTCAGATAGCCGGAGCTGGCCAGCACCAGCACCGCCAGCGCCGGGCCAATCACTCCCTGCACCGTCAGCCAGAAGCGGCGCTGTTTGTCGTCAAAGTAATCGATCAGCATGGTGTTAGCGATGGTCAACACCACCGCCTCCGCCAGCCCGACGCCGAGGCGGCTGCAAAAGATGCCGGTCAGGGAGGTGATGTACAGCGGCATAGTGCCGCAGATGCCATACAACAGCGTGGCGCTGAGCAGCAGTTTACGGCGGCCAAATTTATCCGCCAGCCAGCCGGTGCACGGCCCGGCGATGGCGATCACCAGTCCGGGCGCGGTCAGCATCAGCGGCACCAGGGTTTCGACATAAGGCACCCCGGCAAAGTGCTGGATCAGCGTCGGGACCGCCGGCGCCAGGGAAACGATCGCCAGGATGGGCAGAAAGGCGGTCAGGGCGATGATGATGCCCTGGATCGCGCCGGCTTGTGGCGCGTGGGGCGGATTCAGGCTATGGCTCACGACGTTCTCCTTTTATCGCGCGGGTCGCCTGTCGTTGGCGGCGGCGCGGTTTTTTAGTATGCAGGTCAGGGATACAGGTGGCGGCGGGAATAGCCGCGGATTTAAGAGTAGGAGCAGGAACGGCGCGGGGAAAAATTGTGATTACGTATGTGATCCATCACAAACAAAAATACCATTGGTTTTATGTGGGTTTTGCGGCAATAAAAAGGCGACCGATGTCGCCTTTCGCGAGGAGCCGGGGCCGCTTTTGCCCCGGTAAGCCAGAGGCGCTACAGCAGGCGCGCCACGATATCGTCAGCGGCGAGGATCGCCAGCGCGACGCTGGTCAGCGTCGGGTTGCAGGCGGTTGAGGTGGGGATCACGCCGTTGCCGCCGACGTACAGATTGTGAAAACCCCACACCCGCGAGCGGCGGTCGGCCACGCTGGTGCCGTCGTTCGCTTCTCCCAGGCGACAAGTTCCCTGGTAATGCAGCGAGGTGCCCGCCGGCAGGATAATGGCCTCACCGCCAGGCGCGACGCGGCCCAGTGCGGCGCCGACGCGTTCGGTCACCGCCACCGCCTGCTGTAAACGCCGGCGATCGCCGTCGGTTAACTGATAGTTAAGCTGCATTTTCGGCAGCCCTACGGCGTCGGTGTCATCACTGAAGACGATTCGATCCTCCTCGCGCAGCTCCTTGGCGAGAAACAGCCCCAGGCCCACCACCGGCTTCGTCGGAGTCCCCGGCGGCTGGGTAAAGGCGATCGGCGAAGTATCCATCTGCATCAGCTGACCGTGGAACGGGAAATCAGGCTCATGGAACGGCAGCCAGGTGACGCCGGAGACATTGTCCCGTCCGTCGCGCAGCGGGGAGGTCGGCGCGGCGGCGGCCGGCGGGGCGTCCACTTCAATCAGGGCAATCACCTGCGGCTGGTCGTTGAGCCAGCGCCCCAGCGCCCGCGGACGGATGCC
Organism: Klebsiella sp. GG_Kp173; assembly: GCF_040062415.1. Classification (NCBI taxonomy): domain Bacteria; kingdom Pseudomonadati; phylum Pseudomonadota; class Gammaproteobacteria; order Enterobacterales; family Enterobacteriaceae; genus Klebsiella; species Klebsiella sp. GG_Kp173. Next base: position 40,705 of record NZ_JBEAFZ010000084.1, on the reverse strand, counting down.
CGAGGCGTACAGCAGCTGCGGGGTACGCAGCGCATCGGCGGCGACCACTACCGCTTTGGCCGTCACTACGTACTGCTTGCCAGTACGCAGATCGCGCAGCTCCGCCCCGCAGGCGACGCCGTCCTCACTGAGGATCCGGGTGCACAGGGTGGCGGTACGGATCTCCACCCCGCGCTGGCGGCGGGTCTCTTCCTCCGCCAGCTCGCCAAGCACCGCGTCGACGCCGGACCAGCGTGGCTTGCCCTCCGGCGTCGCGGCGCAGGCCAGCGGCATAGGCTGCGCCAGCCGCGCCGGCGGACGGTCGCTGGCGAAGTGCTGATTAAGGGCATCGACGATTTGCCGGCCGATGGCGGTGGACGGAAATCCTTCGCGGGTCACCTGCAGATAATGCTCAGCCGACTCCCAGGCGTCGGCCATCTCCCGCGGATCGAGGAAGGGAATGACTTCGCTGCCGCCCGGTCGCGGACAGGCGCAGGTCCAGTGGACGCCCATGCCGCCGAGGTTAGTGGAGAGCGCGGCGGCCGGCATGCCGCTGTGGGGCGCCGCCGGGTCGAGAAGGTGGGTGCCGGGCCGTGCCTGCAGGGCGTCTGCCGGCAGGTTCTCCGGCAGGGCGGCCAGCGGAAACGCCCGGGCGCGGTCGTAGGCCGTTTCCCGCTGCGCTGGCGCCAGGTTGCGGATATTAACCCCGGTCGCGGACGTCAGCGCTTCGCCGGCTTCCACCACCAGGATCCGCGCGGCGCGGCGATCGGCAATTCGGCGGGCAAAGGCGGCGCCCACCGGGCCGCTGCCAATAATCAGTACATCGATGTTTTCATCCATATCAGTTCTTACCTTTTATTGTTCTCCGGGCGTATGCCCGTTGCAGGTGTACAGAAAATAGGTACTACAGCCTGGTGCGTCCTGATAAATGGTTCCTCATGATAGCAGCCATTGCCGGACGCGATAGGTCATGCCTTACCCGCCGGGGGAAGCACTGAGGCGGGCAGCAGGCGGCTGACGGCGGCAATCGGTAGCAGGATCAGGGTGCCAAGGGTCAGCAGGGTGATAAAGGCCCCGCGCCAGGCATCCGGTGCGGAGGCGCTTTGCGCCAGATAGAAGCCGCCGAGGGTCGCCATGCCGAGGGCGGCGCCAAACTGCTGGCCGGTGCGAAATAACCCCGACGCCGCGCCGGCGTGGGCCACCGGTATCGCCGCCATGGCAAAGGCCGGCAGCGGGGCGGAGATAAGCCCCATCCCACAGCCGCACAGGCCGAACCCTAGACCAAGCGCGGTCAGCGCCAGCGTCCCCGGCGCCGTGGCGATCCCGTAGCCCATCAGCAGCAGGCCGCTCATCTGCACGGCCACCCCGACCAGCGTCACGTTACGCCCAAGGAGAGGCGATAGCCGGCGGCCGGCGACGGCGATGGAAAACATCGCCCCAAGGGCGAAGGGGATGTGCAGCAGGGCGGTATGGAACGGGCTGAAGCCCAGTCCGCTCTGCAGCATCAGCGCGGTGGCCAGCAGCAGCGAGGCGGTGGTCAGCTGATAGAGCAGGGTGATGACGATCCCGGCGCGAAAGAAGCGGTCGCGCAGCACCGCGGGGGGCAACAGCAGTGTGCCGCCCCGGCGTTCACGGCCCAGCAGATGACGCCAGAGGAGTGACACCGTGATGAGCGACAGCAGCGGCGGCAGCGCCATCCATAGCGGCCAGCGCAGGGCGGGGCCTTCGATCAGGGTGAGCAGCAGCGCGCCGCCGCCCACCACCGCCAGCAGGGTTCCCAGCGGATCGATACCTTTGGCCTCCGGGCTGCGCACCGCCGGCAGCGCCCGCCAGGCAAGAGCGACGGCGACAACGATCACCGGCACGTTGATCAGAAAGATCGGCCGCCAGCTGAGGCCGAACAGATTGCTTTCGATGATGATCCCGCCGAGCACTGGGCCGAGGATCCCGGCGGCGCCGCCGAGCAGGCCGAAAATACTCATCACCCGGAAACGCTCGTGCGGGCGATACAGCACCTGCATCAGGGAGAGAATTTGCGGGCCCATCATTGCCCCGCTGGCCCCCTGCGCAATACGCATCGCCACCAGCATCTCCGGGCTGGCGGCCAGTCCGCAGCCGGCCGATGCGGCACCAAACGCCAGCAGGCCGCTGATAAACAGCCGCCGGTAGCCATACAGATCGCCGAGCCGACCGCCGGTGAGCAGCAGAATGGAGAAAAAGAACAGGTAGCCGGTGACCACCCATTCAATTTGCCGCGGGCTGGCGAGCAGATCCCGCTGTACCACCGGGATGGCGACATTAATGATCGAGACGTCGATGATCTCCAGCACCAGCGCTATCGAAACCACCAGCGTGGCCAGCGTGCGCTGCCGCTCGCTGGTATAGGGAGGCGCCTGAACCGTGGCCGCCGAAGCGTTATTGAGCATGATGTACCTTCAAATTTGGTTAAAAACTTGTTAAATGATGTTGACAATTTATAGCAACCAGAGATTAGAATTAGAGCACTCATTCTGGTTATGCCGCGTTGGATCCTGCTGTTGACCGCGACGCCAGAAGGGAAGGCGTCACACTGCCGCTTCGAAACAGAATAAGAATTCTTATTCTAATTTTGTTTGTTTTGTTCTGGCAAGTAGAGAAGGGGGTCGGATGTATTTGTCCGCATGTATTGAATGGCTGTTTCGTGAAGAGTATCCCGATTTCAGCGATCGGGTCCGGGCAGCGAAAGCGCAGGGATTCAGCCATGTTGAGTTTCATCTCTGGCGTGATAAACCGCTGGCGGCGCTGGCGCAGGCGCTGGAGGAGACCGGCGTGACGCTGTCGAGCTTCGTGGTGGAGCCCCGGCGCAGCCTGGTGGATCCGGCGGAGCATGAGCAGTTTCTGGCGGCAGTGAGCGACAGCCTGGCGGTCTCGCGCCAGCTAGGGTCGCCGCCGCTGGTGGTGGCCTCCGGCTTCAGCCGCGAAGGGGTGGCTATCGCCGAACAGCAGGCGCAGGCGATCCACATCCTGCGCCAGGCGGCGACGCTGGCGGAAGCCGCCGGGGTCACTCTGCTGCTGGAGCCGCTCAACACCCGCATCGATCATCCGGGGATGTTCTTAAACAACACCCGGCTGGCGCTGGACATTATCGAGGCGGTCGACAGCCCGCGGCTGCAGCTGCTGTTTGACGTCTATCACTCGATGGTGATGGAAGAGGAGATGGAGGAGGTGCTCGGCGGCAGAATGCATCGGGTGGGGCACGTGCAGATAGCGCAGGCGCCGGATCGTAACGAACCGGATCCGCGCAGCGGCGAGTGGCCCGACGTGATCGCCCGGCTGCAACGCCTGGGCTACAACGGGGCCATTGGCCTGGAGTATAAACCGTCGCTGCCCGCAGCGGCCTCGGTGGCCCGCGCCCGCGAAGCGACCGGCTTATCCTGTTAACCAACTTACCTGGTACTTTTATGACTCAGAAAATAAAACGCGGCGTCAGTCTGTACAGTTTTCAGAATGAGACCTATCTCGGCAAGATGTCCCTCGATCAGGCGATCGGTCACTGCGCGGCGTTCGGCGCCCGCGGCATTGAAGTCGTCGGCGAACAGACCTTCGCCGGCTGGCCGGAGTGCGGCATGCCGGAGGCGGCGATCGCCGACTGGCACCGTCTGATGCAGCGCCATGACACGGTGCCGGTGTGCCATGACTTTATGCTCGACTATAAGCGTTATAAAGACCGGCCGATGCCGTTTGACGAGCAGGTGCGTAGCGTGCAAAACGACATCGATTTTGCCGCCCGGCTGGGCATGCGCTTTATCCGCTCTCTGGTTTCCGTGGCGCCGGAGGTGCTGGTGGCGGCGGCGCCGTATGCGGAAGACAAAGGGATCACCATTCTGCTGGAAGTGCACGCCCCGCTGCATTTCGATCATCCGTGGATTATTCGTCATGCCGAAGCCTATGAAAAAGCCAATACCCGGGCGCTGGGCTTCCTGCCGGATATGGGAATGTTTTTAGCCCGCTTCCCGCGGGTGTGGAAAGAGCGCTTTATTCGTAACGGTTGCCCACAGGCGGCAGCGGATTTTATCGAGAAAGCCTATGAGGAGCGGACGCTCAGCGAATACGTTATCCTGGATGTGATGCAAAAATGGGGACCGGGCCCGCAGCTGGCGATGGCGGAAACGTTGCGCCACAACGCGGCGTTCGAGCCGAAGCGGATGCTCGATTTTATGCCGCGGATCCACAACATTCATGCCAAATTCTATGAGATGACCGATGAGATAAGCGAGTGGTCGATTCCCTACGATGAGATCTTCCGCGTGCTGCAGAAGGGCGGCTATGAGGGGTATGTGTGCTCCGAGTATGAAGGCAACCGCTGGGTGGAAGACGCGCAGGAGGTGGACAGCCTGGAGCAGGTCCGCCGCCAGCAGCTGATGTTCTGTCGCCTGTTAGATGAAACCCCACCCCCGGCGCTGCTGGGCCAGTAAGGAGCATTATCATGTTTGATCAGCATATTATCTGCCGCGAAGGTTTCAGTAACGTCACCCGCGACGGAGAAGTTATCGGTGTGTGCTTTTTGGCCCGTCTGCCTTACTACCGCGGTCTGGGTCTGTCGATGGTGGAAGATATCGCCGTGACCCTCAACGGCGAAGCCATCCCGCGGCAGGCGATCCGCCTGGCGCTGCGCGGCCGGGAGTGGACGCTCGACGAGCTGGAGAGCGTCTACGACGACCGGTGGAACTTCGGTGAAAAGGCGACCATCACGGTGCTCAAACCCGGTGGCCTGCCGGCCGGCTGGCATCGCCTGAAGGTGGCCGAGAGGCTGCGGATCTCCTATCTGCCGTTTGTGCCGGTGACCACCTTTGAAACCGAGCTGGAATTAACGGCATAACACCCTGCAGGATCCGCTGCCGTTCTGGCAGCGGATTTCTTTAACGCAGGGGGCAGTCACTGGGAAACGGTGAGGAGATTGCCGTTCAGTAAAACCGGTACGGAAGAGCGCGGTTTCTCAGCCCGTCTTTGCGGACGAAATCAGAAAATTTACTTCGCAGGCTAACCGCAGATTGCTTCAAAAAAATTCCCGTATTTGTTATATTGTTGTTCATTGATTACTCACCTCTGCGGTGCCAAAAAGAACAAGATTCACCGCAACCCAGGACAAAACCATGTTAGATTACCGCTTCCCGACAGCTTTGCAGATGGTTCTCAGCGTAGCAATGGCGGAGCAGATGGGTGAACGTTCAACGAGTGCGATTCTGGCCTACGGCCTGGAAGCCAACCCGAGCTTTATCCGCAAATTAATGGTTCCGCTCACCCGTGACGGCATCATTGTCTCCACGCTTGGCCGCAACGGCTCTATTCATCTTGGCCGCCCGGCGGACAAAATCACTCTGCGTGATATCTACCTTTCCGTTATCGAAGATAAAAAACTGTGGGCGTCGCGTCCTGAGGTCCCGGCCCGCTGCGTGGTCAGCGCCAACGCCTGCTGGTACTTCAAATCGGTCGCTGACGAAGCGGAGCAGGCTTCGCTGAACGTCCTCGCTCGCCATACCGTGGCCAGCGCGCTGGAGGCGCTCAAAAACGCCGATACCAGCGGCTGCGACCCGGTACCGGAAATGATCGCCCGGTTTAAAAAAGCGCATTAATCATTTTCTGGTGACGAAAAAAAACCGCCTTCAAATTGTGAAGGCGGTTTTTTGTTATCTGCTGCAGGCTAGGCGGGCAGATCCTCCTGGATCGGCTTACTGCGGGTCACCAGTTTCCGTAGCGTCACGTAAAACACCGGTGTCAGGAACAGACCGAACAGCGTCACCCCCAGCATCCCGGAGAACACCGTGATCCCGGTGACGCCGCGAACTTCCGCTCCTGCGCCGTGGCCGAGGATCAGCGGAATGGTCCCGGCGATAAAGGCGATGGAGGTCATCACAATCGGGCGCAGACGCAGGCGGCACGCCTCCAGCGCGGCCTCCATGATGCCTTTGCCCTGAATCTCCAGCTCGCGGGCAAACTCGACGATCAGAATGGCGTTTTTACAGGCCAGGCCCATCAGGACCACCAGCCCCACCTGCACAAAGACGTTGTTATCGCCCCCGGTCAGCCAGACGCCAAACAGCGCGGAGAGCATCGTCATCGGCACGATAAGGATCACCGCCAGCGGCAGGGTCCAGCTTTCATACAGCGCCGCCAGCACGAGGAACGCCAGCAGCACCGCCACCGGGAAGACGATCAGCGCCGTGTTGCCCTGGGTGGCCTGCTGGAAGCTGAGATCCGTCCATTCAATATTCATCCCATTCGGCAGCACCTGTTTAGACATGGCGTCCAGCAGCGTCATCGCCTGCGAGGAGGAGAGAATGCGCGGATCGGCATCGCCAATCAGGTCCGCCGCCGGATAACCGTTGTAGCGGATCACCGGATCCGGCCCGTAGGTGGTACTGATATTCACCATACTGCCGATCGGCACCATTTCGCCCTGATTATTGCGGGTGCGCAGATTGGCGATATCTTCCACGCTCTCGCGGTATGGTCCGTCAGCCTGGGCCATCACGCGCCAGGTACGCCCGAACTGGTTAAAGTCATTGACATAAGACGAGCCGAGATAGGTCTGCAGCGTGCCGAACAGATCGGTCAGCGATACACCCTGCGCTTTCGCCTTATCGCGATCGACCTGCACGTCCAGCTGCGGCACGTTAGCCTGGTAGGTCGAGATCGGGAAGTGCATCCCCGGCGTCTGCATAATCGTCCCGGACATCGCATTCACCGCGCTTTGCAGCGCGCCATAGCCCAGCCCACCGCGATCCTGGATGTAAAGGGAGTAGCCGGAGCCCTGACCCAGTCCTAAAATCGGCGGCGGCAGGATGGAGAAGCCAAAGCCCTGCTGGATTTGCGCGATTTTAGCGTTGATTTCCGCATTGATTTCCGCCGCCGAGTGTTTGCGCTGGTCGAACGGTTTCAGGCCAAAAAAGACCGTCCCGGTATTCGGCGTGTTGGTGAACTGCAGCGCGTTAAGACCGGGGAAGGCGACCGCATAATCGACCCCTTCGGTATTCATCCCAATCTCGCTCATTTTGCGGATCACCGCATCGGTGCGCGCCAGCGACGAACCTTCCGGCATCTTCACGCCGCCAATCAGGTACAGTTTGTCCTGGGTGGGAATAAACCCGCCGGGGACGACTTTAAACATCACCCCTGCGGCGCAGAGCAGCAGCAGGTACACCACAAACACTGCGCCACGGCGACCGAGGGTTTTACTCACCAGTCCCTGATAGCCGTTCGAGCTGCGCAGGAAAAAGCGGTTAAACGGACGGAAAATCCAGCCAAACAGACGATCGATCAGCCGGGTAGGGAGATCTTTTTTCGCGCCGTGCGGCTTTAACAGCAGGGCCGCCAATGCCGGGGAGAGCGTCAGCGAGTTGATGGCCGAGATCACCGTGGAGATGGCGATGGTCACCGCAAACTGCTTGTAGAACTGACCGGTAACGCCTGAGAGAAACGCCATTGGCACGAACACCGCGCACAGCACCAGCGCAATAGCGATAATCGGCCCGGAGACCTCTCGCATCGCCTGATGCGCCGCGGCAAGCGGCGCAAGCCCCTCTTCGATATTGCGCTCGACGTTTTCCACCACCACGATGGCGTCATCCACCACGATACCAATCGCCAGTACCAGCCCGAACAGACTCAGGGTATTCAGCGAGAAGCCCAGCAGATAGAGAATGCTGAAGGTACCGACCACCGATACCGGCACCGCGATCAGCGGGATAATCGATGCGCGCCAGGTCTGCAGGAACAGGATCACCACCAGCACCACCAGCACGACCGCCTCCAGCAGCGTCTGCACCACCGCGCGGATGGAGTCGCGGACGAAAACCGTCGGGTCGTACGGCGCCGCCCATTTCATATCTTCCGGGAAACGGGTGGCCAGCTCGGCCATTTTGGCACGCACGGCGTTCGACAAATCGATGGCGTTAGCCCCCGGGGACTGGAAGATACCGATCCCGACCGCATCCTTATTGTTGAGCTGGGAGCGCAGCGCATAGCTACCGGAACCCATCTCGATGCGCGCCACGTCGCGCAGGCGGACCAACGAGCCGTCCTGCGCCGTTTTCAGAATGATATTGCCAAACTCTTCTTCGGTATGCAGACGGCCCTGGGCGTTAATCGAGATCAGGAAGTCGCTCTCCTGCGGCAGCGGCTCGGCGCCAAGCTGACCGGCGGAGACCTGGACGTTTTGCTCCTGCATCGCCGTCACCACATCCGAGGCCGTCAGACCGCGGGCGGCCACCTTGTTGGGATCCAGCCAGACGCGCATCGCGTATTCGCCGGAGCCAAATATCTGGATCTGGCCGACGCCGGGCAGGCGCGCCAGCTCATCCTTCACCTTCAGCGTGGCGTAGTTGCGCATATACAGCGAGTCGTACTTACCGTTAGGCGAAAACAGATGTACCACCAGGGTCAGCGTCGGGGACTGTTTCTGGGTGGTGATCCCCAGACGGCGCACATCCTCCGGCAGACGCGCCTCGGCCTGCGCGACCCGGTTCTGCACCTGAACCTGCGCCTGATCCGGGTCGGTACCCGGGCGGAAGGTCACGGTGGTCACCAGCACGCCGTCGGAGCCGGCGACCGATTTCATGTACATCATGTTTTCAACGCCGTTGATCGCTTCCTCCAGCGGCGTCGCCACGGTCTCGGCGATCACTTTCGGGTTGGCGCCGGGATACTCCGCGCGCACCTGCACGCTGGGCGGCACGACGTCAGGATATTCGCTCACCGGCAGCAGCGGGATGGCGATTAACCCGGTGATAAAAATTAAAATCGACAGCACTGCGGCGAAAATGGGCCTGTCGATAAAAAAGCGGGAAAAGTCCATGTCTTGGATTCTCTGATAAGGGATCAGTTGAGGGCGGCGCTGGGGGTCATGGCAACGGTTTTGGCGTTAACCGCCATACCCGGCATAAACACTTTTTGTAAGCCTTCGACGATGACGCTATCCTCAGGCTTCAGACCCTGTTTCACGATGCGTAAACCGTCGACCAGCCGCCCCGGCGTGATATCACGTCGCTGCGCTTTGCCATCTTTATCAACGATATAGACATATTTGCGGTCCTGATCGGTGAGCACCGCTTTGTCGTCGATAAGCGTAGCCTGGAACGCCGCGCTGCCCGGCAGACGCACGCGGGCAAACAGCCCCGGCGTGAACAGCCGCTGCGAGTTATCCAGCAGGGCGCGCATGCGGATGGTGCCGGTGCTCGGCGTTAACTGATTATCGAGAAAATCCACTTTTCCCTGATGGGGGTAGCCCTCCTCGCCAACCAGGCCAATCTCCACCGGAAGCGCCTGATTATTGCTGGAGGCGCTTTGCCCGCGGCGGGCGAGATTCTGATAGTGCAGGTAGGTTGACTCGTCGACGTCAAAGTAGACATACACCGTCTTCTGCGAGACCAGGGTGGTGAGCACGCTGGCGGTGTCGCCCGCCGTGACAAGGTTGCCGCTGGTGATCAGCGCGCGGCTGGCGCGGCCGTCGATAGGGGCAGTCACTTTGGTGAAGTCGAGGTTAAGCTGCGCGGCATCCACCGCCGCCTGCGCGGCGCGAATATCGGCCTGGGCCTGAACCGCGGCTGACCGACGCTGCTCCCACTCTTCACGGGAGACGAGGTTGGTATGAACTAATTTATCGGTGCGGTTCGCCTCGCTTTGCGCCAGACTGGCCTGCGTTTTGGCTCTCGCCAGCGTCGCCTGCGCCTGCTCCAGCGCGGCGCGATAGGTTCTGTCGTCTATCGTGAACAGCACCTGGCCCTTTTTCACCTCCTGGCCGTCGGTATAATTCACTTTATCAATATATCCCGAGACGCGGGGGCGGAGCTGAACGCTCTCCACCGCTTCAATGCGACCGTTAAAACTATCCCACTGACTGATCGACTTCACCAACACCTTAGCGGCGCTGACGGCCGGCGCGGGCGGCGCGGCGTTTTGTGCGACGCTGTCGTCGCAGCCGACGAGCAGAAAGGAGAGCATCATCGCGCCGAGCGCGGTCAGGTGAATGTTTCCCCAGGTTTTTTGCAGGCTCATTATTTTTATTCCAGTCATTGTAGCCGCCGGGCAAGACGCAGCCTGAGAGGCTGCGCCACTTCCTTTGTCCGGGCTGGCTTAAGGCCATTTGTGTCGATCATCGCCACAAAATTGTAACAATTTCGAATACACTATCGCGGCGATTGTAGGAAGGCGCTTAACTAAGTGCAAGAATAATTGTTGCACTTTATGTGCGATCCTCACCGGAGAAAAAAGGCGCGATCCTGGCAGGGTTTTAAATGCAACAATAAAACTTGCATTTTGTGTAAAACCAGGCCACCTTTTAATGCAACTGTTAAAGATGCTTTTAACCGGCCGCGAGGGGGAAATATGATGAACACTGGCGCCATCATTCAGGATCTGATCGACTGGATCGACAACCATCTTGATAGCCGTCTGGATATTGATACCGTTGCCCGGCGAGCCGGCTATTCGAAGTGGCACCTGCAGCGGATCTTCAAAGAACATACCGGGCACCCCCTCGGGGAGTATATCCGGGCGCAAAAGCTGCAAAAATCGGTTGAACGCTTAGCCCACAGCAACGAGCCGATCCTCAACGTGGCGATCGCCCTCGGCTTTGACTCCCAGCAGTCCTTCAACCGCAGCTTCAAGCGCCAGTATGGCCAGGCGCCCGGCGTCTGGCGCCGGAGTATCAGCCGCTCTGCCGCGCAGACATCTCGTCAGTGATCTTCATGACCGGGGAGGGTCAGTCCTTACCCGGTCCATGATCGAATTTGCTGCCTTTGCCGATGGCATAGAACTGCCCGCCAGCGACATAGTGAACGGTCCGCAGCTCGTCCGGCGCATCATCAAAAATCCAGTGCCCGTTACGGAATACCCGGTCATCGCTCCAGGCGGCGACGATGTCGCCCATAAACAGATTGTGCTGTTGCTGGATGTCCGGGTAAGGCATCACTTTACACACCAGCCAGCCCGCGCAGCCTGCCACAAGGGGGAGATCGAACTCCGGCTGATAAAAGAAGGGGATGGTGTCATTTTTATCCGGCGCATCGGCATAGCTGCGCCCGCCAGCGTAGAGGACGGTTGCCATCTGGCTGACTACGGGGATCTGCACGACGAAATAGCCGCTCTTTTCCACCAGCTGACGAGTGAAGGCCTGGGTGCCGATATAGGCCACCACTTTTCGCTCGCCTGCCAGCCCAACCCAGGCGGCTGACATGACATTTTCGACGCCATCATATTTTGCGGAAATCATGGTGGTGGACCCGACCTGCAATAAACGATAGGCCTTACGTAATTCGACAGCCTGAACGGACATGATTTTTCCTTTATACGTGTTATTTAATTTGTTGATTGTATGGATATTTGTTGAGGCTATGGTCGTTTTCAACCCCTCATTCGTCATCCACCGTGCAACGATACGCCAGGCGATTAAGCGCAAAAAGATGCGTAAATTGTTTTCATTATTCATAATCAACGAATAATCATGCCATCTGTCGGTAAGCTGCTCGCTACAGGAGAGAAAGAAGGTGGATCGTATCCAGGCTATGCAGATGTTTGTGCGCGTCGCGGAGGCAGGGAGCTTCGTGCGTGCCGCGGAAACCCTTTCCCTGCCAGCCTCCACTGTCACCAGTACCATTAAAAACCTTGAGAAATACCTGAAGGTGCGGCTGCTGAACCGGACCACAAGGCGGGTGAGCCTGACTCCGGAAGGGATGCAGTATCTGGCGCAGTGCCGGGAAATTCTCGCCCTCATCGAACATAGCGAATCCAGCCTGAGCGAGTCTGTGGCGCGGCCTCAGGGGCGCCTGCGGGTTGATATGCCCGCGGGCATCGCGCATTTCATCGTCATGCCCCATCTGCAAGACTTTTACCGACGCTACCCTGACATCTACCTGATGATCGGCGTCAGCGATCGGCCGGTCGATCTCATTCAGGAAGGCATCGACTGCGTGATACGCACGGGAGAGCTGAACAACTCCAGCCTGGTGGCCCGGCCTCTGGGCCGCTTTCGTTGGGTGACCTGCGCGTCACCGGACTATCTTCGGGAATATGGCGTGCCGCCGTCACCGGAGGCGCTCTCTCAGCACCGGGCGGTGCATTATTTCTCCGGCCAGGCGAGGCGGGCCGATGAGTTCCGCTTCGTTCGCCACGGCGAGACTTTTTCTGTACCCGTCAGCGGCACCGCCGCGGTGAATGAAACGGGGCTCTATATAAAAATGTGCCTGGCAGGATTTGGGCTGGCGCAGCTGGCGGAGAATATCGTTGCTGACCACCTGCGGGAGGGGAGGCTGGTGGAAGTGCTGACGGACTGGCAGCCGCCCCCGGTACCCATCACTTTGCTCTATCCGCACCAGCGTTTTCTCTCTCCCGCCGTGCGGGCGTTTGCTGAGTGGATGAGCGAGGTGGTTTGAGGGAGGTATTGCTTACGATATAGCGCGTCGGGAGCCTCGCCAGGGAGGGGAGGGTTCCAGCAGAAATATCTGGTCTGCCGATCAATCGCTCGATATTCTGTAATGCTTTGTCTTTTTTGTGAACAGGAAAAAGTATGCTGAATACGCTACCCGATTTACACAGAAGTTTTGCAGAGCAACTGAAGCTTAAATTACAGTCTGATTCGCGGATCCACTCCCTTCTCGCCGGCGGCTCGTTTATCCATGGCGGGTTTGATCAATACTCCGATCTGGATTTCGTGGTGGTGGTCGACCCTCTCTATTATGACGAAATCATGGCTCAGCGTATGGCGTTCGCCGGAACCCTCGGCCATCTGTTACATGCTTTCACCGGGGAACACGTCGGTGAGCCTCGCCTGCTGATCTGCCTGTTTGGCCCGCAACTTCTGCATGTCGATCTGAAATTTATCATCCTGGACATGCTCACTCAGCGCGTTGAAGAGCCTGCCGTGCTATTTACCCGAGATAACGATGCTCTCGAGCGGCAGCTGGCAAAATTTAGCGCGCACTGGCCGAACATGACGCCGGAGTGGTTTGAGTCCCGAGCCTGGATCTGGCTGCATTATGCCGGGGTTAAACTGGGCAGGGGCGAACTCTTCGAAGCGCTGGGGATGCTGTCTTTCTTCCGGGAACAAGTGCTGGGACCGATGCTGTTCCGTCGCGCCAATCTACCGCAACGCGGCGTTCGCCGAATAGAAGCCCTCGGCATTGATCCCGATGGCCTGCTGACTTCCACCCTGGCAACGCACGATCGTCACTCTGTCGGGATTGCCATTCGAAGGGCTGCTGATGCTTATGTCACTCTGCGGGCTGATGCGCTGCCTGACAATATCGCAGACGATGCGGCGCGTCGGGCGGTCCTAGCCATGCTGGACGCGTATTCTGCCAAGGGGTAAATCTATCCCTCCGGCCGCGGACGCGGCCGGAGTGTGCAAGGGTTGTGCGAGATGTCGCGAGTGGTCTTATCCTGAGAGAGGGGCTAGCGGGGTATCGGTAACGTGAAAATACCAGAGCTTTTCGTTGTGCCTATCAATAGGCCTAAAAGGTTCGGATTTAATGAGTTTTCTTTGGACTGCGCGGGACAAATTGAGGGCACAAAAAAGCCCGCAGGGCTTGCGCCGTGCGGGCTTTCAGGACTTCATCGGATGACTCTGGTAATCACCGATGGAGAATTTTGGTGGAGCTGGCGGGAGTTGAACCCGCGTCCGAAATTCCTACATCCTCGGCACTACATGCTTAGTCAGTCTTTACATTCGCTTGCCAGCTGCGGACAGACACGCCACTAACAAACTAGCCTGATTAGATTTAACGCTTCAACCCCAGGCAGGGCATCCACGCGATCTCTTTTGGGTTTGACCTCTCTTTGATCCCCGTCTTAAGAGCGGAAGCTAGGGAGAGAGGGCTCAGAGCAGGTTATTAAGCTGCTAAAGCGTAGTTTTCGTCGTTTGCGACTATTTTTTGCGGCTTTTTACGAGGCCAACCGCCCCTCGGCATGCACCTTGGGTTTCGCAAATCCCGTCGAATCCAGAATCAGCCCCAATGTGTAAGTCAAGTATAACAGATTTGTGAATGTCGTTACCAGCCCCATCACGCAGGATTATTTCAGCAAGGGTGGACGAAAAAGCAGCATCAACAAAGATATAGCGTAAGGGCCAGCGAAAGCTGGCCCTCAGGGGAGGGGGTTAGCGTCCGGCGTGCTTCATAATACGCGCCTTATCCAGCGCCCATTCACGATCCTTCAGGTCGGTACGCTTGTCGTGCTGTTTCTTACCTTTGGCGACGCCGATTTTCACTTTGCACCAGGCGTTCTTCCAGTACAGCGACAGGGCGACAACGGTATAACCTTCGCGGTTAATACGGCCGTACAGCGTGTCGAGTTCGCGCTGGTTGAGCAGCAGCTTACGGGTGCGCGTCGGGTCGCAGACATAGTGGGTGGAAGCCACGGCCATGGGCGTAAAGTTGGCGCCGAACAGGAAGGCTTCGCCATCCTTCAGGATGACATAGCTATCGCCGATGTTGGCTTTGCCTGCACGCAGGGATTTGACTTCCCAGCCCTGCAGGGCGAGACCAGCCTCGTATTCATCTTCGATAAAGTATTCGTGACGGGCGCGTTTATTCAGCGCAATGGTGGCTGATCCAGGTTTGTGGGCTTTTTTCTTAGTCATAATGTCCTGAAGTCATCGTCTTATACACAGTTACCTCGATCGCATCCTGCGAGGTGTACTGCGCATCTTAGCACGAGTTGCGGCACAGCGTTTTTTTTAGCAGCAGATAAATGATATTATTTGCACTGTGTTTAAATGTGGAACCTGCTATGCCTCAGATTAGCCGTACTGCGCTGGTGCCTTTCAGCGCGGAACAGATGTATCAACTGGTAAACGATGTGAAGTCCTATCCTGATTTTCTGCCAGGCTGCACCGGTAGCCGCGTGCTGGAATTCGGGCCGACGCAAATGACGGCGGCGGTTGATGTGTCCAAAGCCGGCATCAGTAAGACCTTCACAACCCGGAATACACTGACCAGCAACCAGAGCATTTTGATGAGCCTGGTGGATGGCCCGTTCAAGAAGTTGATTGGCGGCTGGAAGTTTATTCCGCTGAGCCCGGAGGCGTGCAAAATCGAGTTCCATCTCGATTTTGAGTTTACCAATAAGCTGATTGAGATGGCCTTTGGCCGGGTCTTCAAGGAACTGGCCGCCAACATGGTGCAGGCGTTCACTTCGCGCGCCAAAGAGGTCTACAGTGCCAGCTAATATTCGTGTTGAGGTCGCTTACGCGCTGCCTGAAAAGCAGTACCTGCAGCGGGTCACCCTGGATGAGGGAGCGACGGTCGAGCAGGCGATTATCGCCAGCGGGCTATTGGCCTTGCGTGATGATATCGATCTGGCGAAAAACAAGCTGGGTATCTACAGTCGTCCGGTTAAGCTGCATGACGAAGTTCACGACGGCGACCGGGTAGAAATCTATCGCCCGCTGATCGCAGACCCTAAAGAGCTGCGTCGCCAGCGGGCGGAGAAAAACGCCGCGAAGTAACCCGCAGCAGCAGACCGGCTATCAGCCATAAAAAAAGCGCTCACTGAGCGCTTTTTGCTTTTCCGGGGGCCTTACTGACTGGTCAGCGCGGGCTTGTTATCAATGTTGGTTAACACGCCGCCATTGTTGAAGGTCAGGGTTAGGGTTTGCTGAGTCACTTTCTCGTGGCCCGGCTCCTGACGGAATACATAGAACCAGGTGTTGGTGCCGAACGGATCCGACATCATTGGCGTTCCGAGAGCATAAGCAACCTGCTGTTGCGTCATACCGACACGAATTTTTGCTACATCGTTAGGTGCCAGATAGTTACCCTGGTTGATGTCAGGACGGTAAACCACTCGTTCCAGAGTGGAACAGCCTGCGGTCAACATAAGAAGAACCGCTGCGGCAGCAGTCAGCGTTTTACAGCGCATAGTGATTTGATTCCTTTTTGGGCCCGAGCAGTACGTGGCTCATCTGTAATATGCCGATAATAATAGACCTTCGCGCCGATGGAAACCTCCGGCTGCGGTCAGCAGGCAATTTGCTGTTCACTATGACCCTGTGAAAATCAAAAAGTTTACGCCGCAAGCAACTCTTTCGCGTTTGCCAGGGTGTTGCGCGTGACCTCGCTGCCGCCCAGCAGGCGAGCCAACTCCTGCAGACGAGCACGCTTATCCAGCGGTTGCATATGGGTTTCGGTCATCTCGCCATCGGTCTCTTTGCAGACGAAGAAATGATGGTGGCCGCAGCCTGCGACCTGCGGCAGGTGGGTCACGCACATCACCTGCGTGGACTCGCCCAGTTGGCGCAGCAGCTTGCCGACCACGGCAGCGGTCGGGCCGCTGATGCCGACGTCCACTTCGTCGAAGATGAGCGCCGGGGTTTCCATTTTACGCGCGGTGATCACCTGAATCGCCAGCGCAATACGCGACAATTCGCCGCCAGAGGCCACTTTCGCGATCGGCTGCAGCGGCTGACCCGGGTTAGTGGTGACGCGGAACTCAATATGATCGGCGCCGTCGGCGGTGAGATGGCGTTCATCAAAAGCGACCTCAATCGCGAAGACCCCATGCGGCATCGAAAGTGAGTGCATACTCTCGGTGATAAGCTGGGTCAGCTCGTCGGCGCTGGCCTGGCGCAGGGCGTGCAGCTGACGCGCGGTCTCCAGCGCCAGCTGATGATGTTCGACCACCTGCTGGCTGAGGGATTCCAGCGAGCCGGCGCTGTCGTCCAGCAGGCGCTGCTCTTCGAGCATCGCCTGATAAACCGCCGGCAGCTCTTCCGGCATCACCTGGTGTTTACGCGCCAGCGCGATTTGCCGGGAAATCCGCTGCTCAAGTTCGAACAGACGGTTAGGATCAAGGTCCAGACGGTCATGGTAGTGGCGCAGCTCGTCGCTGGCCTCGCTGAGCTGAATGGCCGCCTCTTCCAGCATATCCAGCACGCCGGAAAGCTTGCTGTCCATACCCACCAGCTCGCTGACCAGCTGCTTCGCGGTATAAAGCTGGCTCTGCAGATTGGCCTCTTCGCCGTCCGCCAGTACCGTCAGGGCATGCTGGCAGGTGCTGAGCAGCTGCCCGCTGTTGGCCAGGCGCTTGTACTCTTCGTCAATCTGCTCAAACTCTCCCGCCAGCGGGTTAAATTCATTCAATTCTTTAAGCTGGTACTGCAGCAGATCGGCGCGGGCGGCGCGCTCCTGGCTCTGCTGCTGATGCTGGGCCAGCTCGCGGCAGCTCTGGTGCCACTGGCGATAGTGCTCGGCCATACGCTGAGTGAGCGCATACTCACCGGTATAGCCGTCGAGCAGCGTTTTCTGGTGTTCGGGTTTGGTCAACAGCTGGTGCGCATGCTGGCCATGGATCTGGATCAGCAGTTGGCCCAGTTCGCGCAGCTGCGAGAGCGGAACGGCGGTGCCGTTGATGAAGCCGCGCGAGCGGCCGTCGGCGCTGATCACCCGGCGAAGTAAACACTCACGCCCGCTCTCCAGCTGGTTCTCTTCCAGCCAGCGCTGGGCGGCTGGGGTATCTTTCAGCGCGAAGCGCGCGCACAGGTCGGCACGGGTAGCGCCGCGACGCACCATGTCGGCTTCCGCTCTGCCGCCGAGGCACAGCCCCAGCGCGTCGATGGCAATGGATTTCCCGGCGCCGGTTTCCCCGGTGATGGCGGTCATACCGCTGTGGAAATCAATTTCCAGTTCACGAACGATAGCAAAATTACTGATGGTGAGTTGCGCCAACATAGCTGCCTTCCTGTATGAAAAACCAATACTGTGTTTTCGTACAGTATAGACTGGTTTTTTATCCAGTAAAGAGGCAGCGATGTAAATCAGAACAATTTTTTCGACCAGCCGAGCTTGGTGCTTAATGTATTGAAATAGCTGTAGTCTTTGGGATGAATCAGATTGAGGTGGTAATCGCAGCGGCGGATGAGGACATCTTCGCCATCCTGGATCGGCAGGGCAATCTGACTGTCGCAGCTGATCTCCAGATCGCTGCAGCGGTGAGAGAAGCGCAGGCGGATGGTGCTGTCGCCGTTGATCACCAGCGGTCGCGCCGAGAGGGTGTGCGGGAACATCGGCACCAGGGTGATGGCGTCCAGCGACGGGGTGAGGATCGGGCCGCCGGCCGACAGCGAATAGGCTGTTGAGCCGGTCGGGGTGGATATTATCAGACCATCGGAGCGCTGGGAGAAGGCGAAGACTTCATCGATATAGACTTCGAACTCAATCATATGCGCCACTTTGCCGGGGTGCAGCACCACTTCGTTGATGGCGGTGCTGATGCGTTTCTGGCAATCCTGCTGGCACACCTGGGCTTCCAGCAGAAAGCGTTTCTCGGCGATGTAGTGGCCTTCCAGCACGTCGGCGAGCTGCTGCAGGGCGTTGTCCGGGTCCAGGTCGGTGAGAAAGCCGAGGTTGCCGCGGTTAATGCCGATGACGTTAATGTCATAACGGGCCAGAGTCCGCGCCGCGCCGAGCATATTGCCGTCGCCGCCCACGACCACCGCGAGGTCGGCCTGTTGGCCAATCTCCGCCAGCGTGCCGGTTTTCACGTTGCTGAGCTGGAGTTCATGGGCGATCTGCTGTTCAACCAGCACTTCATACCCTTTGCTGCACAGCCAGCGCCAGAGCATTTCATGTGTGGTCAGGGCGGTGGGGTGACGAGGATGTCCCACAATGCCGATACACTTGAAATGGTTCTTCATGATCTGGATGTCCTTGCGTTAAATGAAATAGTGACAATCTGTCCGCTTCCCTTGAAACCCGGAAACTGATCCCCATAATAAGCGAAGTTAGCGAGATGAATGCGAAAAAAACGCGGAGAAATTCATGAGTAGTAAAGAACAGAAAACGCCTGAGGGGCAAGCCCCGGAAGAAATTATCACGGAGCAGCACGACGACGTTGAGGCGGTAGAGCCTGAAGTTTCGGCTGAGCAGGTGGATCCGCGCGATGAAAAAATTGCGAATCTGGAAGCCCAGCTGGCTGAAGCGCAGAAACGTGAACGTGAAGTGATGCTGCGTGCCAAAGCCGACGAAGATAACCTGCGTCGTCGTACCGAGCAGGATATCGAGAAAGCGCACAAATTCGCGCTGGAAAAATTCGTCAATGAACTGCTGCCGGTGATCGACAGCCTGGACCGCGCGCTGGAAGTGGCCGACAAGGCTAACCCGGAGCTGGCGCCGATGGTGGAAGGGATCGAACTGACCCTCAAATCTATGCTGGACGTAGTGCGTAAGTTCGGCGTGGAAGTGATCGCCGACACCAACGTTCCGCTGGATCCGAACGTCCACCAGGCCATTGCGATGGTCGAGTCTGAAGACGTGGCGGCGGGCAACGTGCTGGCCGTGATGCAGAAAGGTTACACCCTGAACGGCCGCACCATTCGCGCCGCGATGGTGACGGTAGCAAAAGCGAAATAACGTTTGCTGCCTTGCTCAACGGCTGCCCGCGGGCGGCCGTTTTTTATGTCATCGCTCCCCGGCGCGAGATAAAAAAAACGGCGGGCCGCAGCCCACCGTGAGGTTAATTCCTTCGCTCGTGCTACTCCGCGACGCTCTCGCGTAATGATTTCACCGGCATCACTTTCACCTGTTTGATC
Organism: Klebsiella sp. GG_Kp173; assembly: GCF_040062415.1. Taxonomy (NCBI): domain Bacteria; kingdom Pseudomonadati; phylum Pseudomonadota; class Gammaproteobacteria; order Enterobacterales; family Enterobacteriaceae; genus Klebsiella; species Klebsiella sp. GG_Kp173. The sequence goes on along the minus strand of NZ_JBEAFZ010000084.1, from coordinate 21,168 downwards.
ATGTTGTCCTGCACGTCGAGAATATCAATATCATACTGCTCAATGCGCACGCGGGTGCCCGGGACCGGGATCTCTTCCAGCGCTTCAAGGATGATACCGTTGATGGTGCGCGCTTCATCTTCCGGCAGGTGCCAGTTGAACGCTTTGTTGATTTCGCGAACGTTGGCGCTGCCGTCGATTATCACGGTGCCGTCGTTGAGCGGGGTCACTTCCTCCGCCAGGGTGGGTGACATGGAGGTGGTGAAGTCGCCGACAATCTCTTCAAGAATATCTTCTACGGTGACCAGCCCCTGAATATCGCCGTATTCATCGACAACCAGACCGACTTTCTTTTTATTACGCTGGAATTTCACCAGCTGGGTGCTGAGCGGCGTCCCTTCAGGAACAAAGTAGATCTCATCTGCCGCTCGCAGCATGATCTCTTTTGTGAACTCTTTCTTCTCCGTCATCAGTCGGTAGGCTTCGCGGACGCGCAGCATGCTGATGGCATCGTCCAGCGAATCGCGGTAGAGCACAATGCGGCCGTGTGGGGAGTGGGTCAGCTGGCGGACGATAGATTTCCAGTCGTCATTGATGTCGATGCCGACAATCTCATTGCGCGGCACCATGATGTCGTTAACGCTGACCTTCTCCAGGTCCAGCACCGACAGCAGCATGTCCTGATTGCGTCGTGAGATTTGTGAACGGGATTCATTCACAATCGTGCGCAGTTCATCTTTGCTCAGGGCGCTGCTGATGACGGTATCGGTGCGGATGCCCATCATGCGCATCAGTATGCGGGTGATGGTATTCAGCAGCCACACCAGCGGCATCATCAGCACCTGCAGGGGCGCCAACAGGAAGCTGCTGGGGTAGGCAACTTTTTCCGGATAGAGGGCGGCGATGGTTTTCGGCAGGACTTCGGCAAATACCAGCACCACAAAGGTGAGTACGCCAGTGGCGATCGCGACGCCGGCATCGCCGTACAGGCGCATGCCGACGATGGTGCCCAGCGCCGAGGCGAGAATGTTGACAAGGTTATTACCGATGAGCACGAGGCTAATCAGGCGGTCCGGCTTGCGCAGCAGCTTCTCCACGCGCTTGGCGGGGCGGTTGCCTTGTTTCGCCATATGACGCAGCCGGTAGCGGTTCAGCGTCATCATGCCGGTTTCGGAGCCGGAGAAATAGGCAGAGATAATCACCATGACGATCAGCGTTATGATCAGCGTGGTGGTGGAGATATGTTCCACGTAGGATTCCTTAAAAGACTTAGCTCACGAACTGTTGCAGCACGCGGCTACCAAAATAGGCCAGCGTCAGCAGACCGGCGCCAGCGACGCTGAACCAGACCACGCGACGTCCGCGCCACCCTTCATGATAGTGGCCCCACAGCAGGACGATATAGACGAACCACGCAATAATCGACAGCACCGCTTTATCAATGTTTTCGCTGCTGAACAGATTGTGCATATAGAACAGGCCGCTGCACAGCGTCAGAGTCAGCAGCACTACGCCGACCTGAGTGATGTGGAACATTTTGCGCTCAATGCTCATCAGCGGCGGCATTTCGCTGCTGAAGGCCAGCTTTTTGTTCTTTAACTGGTAGTCGATCCACGCCAGCTGTAGCGCATACAGCGCGGCAATGATCAGCGTGGCGTACGAGAAGAGCGACAGGCCGATATGCACCAGCATCCCCGGAGTGGTTTCCAGGTGGGTGATATATTCGTTAGGCACGAAGGTGGCGAAGGCCAGGTTGATCAGCGCGAAGGCATAGACGATAGGCAGCAGCAGCCAGCCGCGATTGCGCGAGGCCACGATAGTCATCACCGTACAGATCATCAGGCTCACCAGCGACCCGACGTTCAGTAAGCTGAGGTTTTGCCCGCTCTCGCCGCCGGGGAATATCCGTGCTTCCAGCGCAAAAGCATGGCAGATCAACGCGATAGTCGCAGATAAAATCGCCATTCGCCGCCAGCTGCTGTTTTTTTGCAGCAAGCCGGGGATAATCAGCGCGAGGCTGACGGAGTAGGCGACAAGGGCGAGTAGAGCAAAAACAGGCATAGGTGTCGGCTGTTGGCTAAATAAGAAAGAGAAGCAGTATAACGTCAGCAGGCCTCTGCTCCAACCGTTGCAGCACATTCAGATTGATGTCGTGTTATACTCCGCCACATTCGTTTTGTGTGTCGCTGCGGCGACCGACCGTTTCCACCTCAGGCGAGAGACAATGTTTGATAATTTAACCGATCGTTTGTCGCGTACGCTGCGCAACATTAGCGGCCGCGGACGCCTTACAGAAGACAATATTAAAGACACCCTGCGCGAAGTGCGCATGGCGCTGCTGGAAGCGGACGTTGCGCTTCCGGTGGTACGGGACTTCATCAGCCGCGTCAAAGAGAGCGCGGTCGGCCATGAAGTCAATAAAAGCCTGACCCCGGGTCAGGAGTTCGTCAAAATCGTCCGCAACGAGCTGGTGGCGGCGATGGGCGAAGAGAACCAGACCCTCGACCTGGCGGCGCAGCCGCCGGCGGTGGTGCTGATGGCGGGCCTGCAGGGTGCCGGTAAAACCACCAGTGTCGGTAAGCTGGGGAAATTCCTGCGCGAGAAGCACAAGAAGAAAGTGCTGGTGGTCTCCGCGGACGTTTACCGCCCGGCGGCGATTAAACAGCTGGAGACCCTGGCCGAGCAGGTCGGCGTCGACTTCTTCCCGTCCGACGTCGGGCAGAAGCCGGTTGATATCGTCAACGCGGCGCTGAAAGAAGCGAAGCTCAAATTCTACGACGTGCTGCTGGTGGATACCGCCGGTCGTCTGCACGTTGACGAAGCGATGATGGACGAAATTAAGCACGTCCACGCCGCCATTAATCCGGTTGAAACCCTGTTCGTCGTCGATGCGATGACCGGCCAGGATGCGGCGAATACCGCTAAAGCCTTTAACGAAGCGCTGCCGCTGACCGGCGTGGTGCTGACCAAAGTGGACGGTGACGCCCGCGGCGGCGCGGCGCTGTCGATTCGCCATATTACCGGTAAGCCGATTAAATTCCTCGGCGTCGGCGAGAAAACCGAAGCGCTGGAACCGTTCCATCCGGACCGCGTCGCCTCCCGCATCCTCGGCATGGGCGACGTGCTGTCGCTGATCGAAGATATCGAGAGTAAAGTCGACCGCGCGCAGGCCGAGAAGCTGGCCTCCAAGCTGAAGAAAGGCGACGGTTTCGACCTCACCGACTTCCTGGAGCAGCTGCGCCAGATGAAAAACATGGGCGGCATGGCCAGCCTGATGGGCAAGCTGCCGGGTATGGGCCAGATCCCGGACAACGTCAAAGCGCAGATGGACGACAAAGTGCTGGTGCGTATGGAAGCGATCATCAACTCGATGACCCTGAAAGAGCGCGCTAAGCCGGAAATCATCAAAGGTTCACGTAAGCGCCGTATCGCCGCCGGCTGCGGGATGCAGGTGCAGGATGTGAACCGTCTGCTCAAGCAGTTCGACGACATGCAGCGCATGATGAAGAAGATGAAGTCGAAAGGCGGCATGATGAAGATGATGCGCGGGATGAAAGGGATGATGCCTCCAGGCTTCCCGGGCCGTTAATACGCGTCATAATTCAAGCCGCAGATGCGTTGGCTGCGTTCGTTCACCCCGGTCACGTACTTGTGTACGCTCCCGGGGATTTACTCACTTGCCGCCTTCCTGCAACTCGAATTATTTAGCGTATGTAGTTTTGAATTGATTTTTGCACAGAAATCAGTAAAATTTTCGGGCTTTTAATATGACACCGGGCTCCGTTCCTCGATGGGGCCCGGTTGTTTTATTCACACAAGAGGATGTTATGGTAACTATTCGTTTAGCACGTCACGGCGCTAAAAAGCGTCCGTTCTACCAGGTTGTTGTCACCGACAGCCGTAATGCACGCAACGGTCGCTTCATCGAGCGCGTTGGTTTCTTCAACCCGATCGCTAACGGTGCGGAAGAAGAAACTCGCCTGGATCTGGATCGTATCGCTCACTGGGTTGGCCAGGGCGCTACTGTTTCCGATCGCGTTGCCGCGCTGATCAAAGCCGCTAACAAAGCAGCTTAATCTGTCACGGTGGTCATGATGAGCAAGCAACACACCGCACAAGCACCTGTTGATCCGATCGTATTGGGGAAAATGGGTTCTTCCTACGGTATCCGTGGTTGGCTCAGAGTGTTTTCCTCCACCGAAGACGCCGAAAGCATTTTTGACTATCAGCCCTGGTTAATCCAGAAGGCGGGTCAGTGGCAGGTTGTTGAGCTGGAAAGCTGGCGCCACCACAATCAGGACATCATCATCAAGCTGAAAGGCGTTGACGATCGTGATGCCGCGAATCTACTGACTAATTGCGAAATTATCGTGGATTCATCGCAGTTGCCGGAGCTGGAAGAGGGTGACTACTACTGGAAAGACCTGATGGGCTGCCAGGTAGTGACGACGGAAGGCTATAGCCTCGGTAAAGTCATCGATATGATGGAAACCGGGTCTAATGACGTGCTCGTCATCAAGGCAAACCTGAAAGATGCATTTGGTATCAAGGAGCGGTTGGTTCCGTTCCTCGATGGGCAGGTTATCAAGAAAGTCGATCTCACTACGCGTACTATCGAAGTAGATTGGGATCCTGGTTTTTAAATTCTCCGGATAAACGGTAAAAGACGGCGCTATGTGGATTGGCATAATTAGCCTGTTTCCTGAAATGTTCCGCGCAATTACCGATTACGGGGTAACTGGCCGGGCAGTAAAAAATGGCCTGCTGAGCATCGAAAGCTGGAGTCCTCGTGACTTCACGCATGACCGGCACCGTACCGTGGACGATCGTCCTTACGGCGGCGGACCGGGGATGCTAATGATGGTGCAACCCTTACGGGATGCCATTCATGCAGCAAAAGCCGCGGCAGGTGAAGGCGCGAAGGTGATTTATCTGTCACCTCAGGGACGCAAGCTTGATCAAGCGGGCGTCAGCGAACTGGCAACGAATCAGAAACTGATTCTGGTGTGTGGTCGTTACGAAGGGATAGATGAGCGCGTAATCCAAACCGAAATTGACGAAGAATGGTCAATCGGCGATTACGTTCTCAGCGGTGGTGAGTTACCGGCAATGACGCTGATTGACTCCGTTTCCCGGTTCATTCCGGGAGTACTGGGCCATGAAGCATCGGCAACGGAAGATTCCTTTGCTGATGGGTTGCTGGATTGCCCCCACTATACCCGTCCTGAAGTGTTAGAAGAGATGGAAGTACCGCCAGTATTGCTGTCGGGAAACCATGCTGAGATACGTCGCTGGCGTCTGAAGCAGTCGCTGGGCCGCACCTGGCTTAGAAGACCTGAACTTCTGGAAAACCTGGCTCTGACTGAAGAGCAAGCAAAGCTGCTGGCGGAGTTCAAAACTGAACACGCGCAACAGCAGCATAAACATGATGGGCAGGCGTGAGCCCCCAATATCAGTTTACCCAGGATAAGAGATTAAATTATGAGCAACATTATTAAGCAACTTGAACAAGAACAGATGAAGCAGGACGTACCTTCCTTCCGTCCGGGTGATACCGTGGAAGTGAAAGTATGGGTTGTTGAAGGTTCCAAAAAACGTCTGCAGGCATTCGAGGGCGTGGTTATCGCTATTCGTAACCGCGGTCTGCACTCTGCATTCACTGTTCGCAAAATTTCCAACGGCGAAGGCGTTGAGCGTGTCTTCCAGACTCACTCTCCGGTAGTTGACAGCATTGCTGTTAAACGTCGTGGTGCTGTACGTAAAGCTAAACTGTACTACCTGCGTGAGCGCACTGGTAAGTCTGCTCGTATCAAAGAGCGTCTTAACTAAGATTCGCTTTCGCGACATCCTGACAAAAAGGGCTGGCCTCAGGGCCGGCCCTTTTTTTATCTTTGTTGTAACCATCGTGATGTAAATCATTTACAATACGCCCTCTATTCGGAGGGGCGGTGGTCAGTAACAGTTTTCAGCAAACGACACCTAAACGGCGAGCCGCCTGGCTGGCGCTGTTGGCGATCCTGCTGATCGTGGTGGCCCCCCTGATCTCCGTCTCCCTGCAAAAAGACCCTATGAGCGCCATGCCCGGCATGCACCACGCCATGATGATGGACAGCTCGCCAGCGAGTATGGCGCAGATGCCCGGCCACGATATGGCGATGATGCACAGCACAGACGGTGCTACGCCTACCGGACACGAACTGCCGCTGGACCATGCCGAAGCGTGTGGCTATTGCGTGCTGTTAGCCCATGTTCCAGGGCTGATTTTCGCGCTGGCGCTGTTCGTCGCCATGCTCCTGCGGCGCATTCGCCTGCCGGCATCTCGCCCGGTATTAAAACACTGGCGCTACTTTCCCTGGCTCTACCCCGAAACCCGCGCCCCGCCGCGGCTGTCTGCTTTTTCCCTTTCATAAAAATCAATCTGCGCACCGCGCAACGACCTCTTTTGCTTTAAAAAAAGGAAAAGTATGACAACCTGCACCTCGCGCGCGGCATGGCTGAACCTGCTGCGTCGCCTCCATTTCTATATCGGGCTGTTTATCGGACCGTTTATCTTTGTCGCAGCCCTGACCGGTACGCTTTATGTGGCGACGCCGCAACTGGAAAACTGGCTCTATCACGATGCGCTGTATGGCCTTCCCGAAGGCACCCCGCAACCGCTCAGCGCCCAGATTGCGCTGGCCGAGGAAGCAACCCAGGGTAATCTGCGGCTGCTGGCGGTGCGTCCGGCCCCCGCGGTGGGCGAGACCACCCGCATTATGTTTGCCGATCCGCGTCTCGGGGAGTCGGAATCCCGGGCCATTTTTGTCGATCCGATCGCGCTGCGGGTGAAGGGCGATATGACGGTCTACGGCACCAGCGGCATCCTGCCGCTGCGTCAGTGGATTGACTATGCGCATCGTTCGCTGCTGTTGGGCGACAGCGGGCGGCTCTACAGCGAACTGGCTGCCTCATGGATGTGGGTGGCCGCGCTGGGGGGCATTGCCCTGTGGGCGATGACGCGTCCAAAACGGCGGATCAGTAACGCCCTGCAGAATCATCGTCGGCTGCACGTGACGCTGGGCTGGAGTTTACTGCTGGGCATGCTGCTCTTCTCCGCCACCGGCCTGACCTGGTCGCAATGGGCCGGCGGCAATGTGGATAAAATGCGGGCGGCTTTCGGCTGGTGGACGCCGCAGGTCAATACCCTGCTGCACGGTGAGGCACCGATGGCACACGATCCCCATGCCGGGCATCACAGGGAGGCGATGGCCATGACCCAGCATCAACCAGCGCAGTTTGACCGGGCACTGGCGGTGGCCCGTCAGGCGGGGCTGAACGCCAGCCGGCTGGAGATCCGTCCCCCGGTATCAGACGGACGCGCCTGGACGGTGAATGAGATCGACCGCCGCTGGCCGACGCAGGTGGATGCGGTAGCGATCGATGGCGCCACGATGGAGGTGGTGGATCGCACCCATTTTGCCGACTTTCCTCTGATGGCGAAACTTACCCGCTGGGGCGTCGATTTCCATATGGGGATCCTCTTCGGTCTGGCGAATCAACTGCTGCTGGTGGGGTTTGGCTGTGCGCTGTGCGTAACCATCGCCGTGGGGTACCGGCTGTGGTGGATGCGCCGTCCGCCTCAGGCCGTCTGGGATCCGGCGCATTCGCTGCTGCGGGCGTGGCTGTCGCTCGCCTGGCCTGCCCGTGGGCTGGTGCTGGGGATAGCGTTAGCCCTGGGTCTGGCCATGCCGTTGATGGGCATCAGCCTGGTGTTGTTCATTGCCGTTGACTACCTGCGCTGGCGCGCGGCAACGGCAATGAGGATGGCGAAGTCCAGCGATTAAGCGGACGTTTACGGCGTGCTGATGACCACCGTAACCCGGCGGTTTTCAGCGCGCCCGGCCGCGGTGTCGTTGCTGGCGATCGGGTATTTTTTGCCAAGGCCGCGGGTGACTAAATTACTGCGCGGGATATGGGCGCCTTCCGCCCAGGCATCGGCTACGCTGTTGGCCCGCTTAAGCGACAGGGCTTCGTTATAGCTATCCTCACCATAATTATCGGTGTGGCCTTCAAGGCGGCTATGCGTTATCCCGGTTGTCGCCAGCCGCGAGGCCATTTGGGTGATCTGCTGGCGGCTGTCGGGACGTAGTCGGTAGTCATTCTTGTCAAACAGGATGCTATCGGATAAGCCCAGGGACCAATCGCCGTTGCTTTCAGTGAAGCCGTAAGATTTCATCGCCGCCACCTGCTCGGGGGTAAATTTTCCCTGAGGAGCCTGGCAACCTGTCAAAAGCGCCGCCGCCATCAGGGCGGGGGCGAAATATTTCGTGATCATAATGCGTCCTTTATTATTTCAGCGTCTGCTGGATACGTTGGTTTTTCATCCGATACATATTCTGATCGGCAAGTTCTTGCAGTGATTCCGCAGTGGCGTGCTCCCACGCCAGTGCATAACCGACGCTCAGCGAGAGCGTGGCGCTATGGCCATTGTGCAGATTGAATGGCGGAAGAAATTGTTCAGACAGCGCCTGGCACAGGGCCTGGACTTCTGCTTCCGAGCGCACCTCGCGCAGCAGAACGGCAAACTCATCGCCGCCGAGACGCCACGCCAGATGGCGTTTACCGGCGAAAGTCATCAGGCGGCTGGCGACTTCCATCAGCACTTTATCGCCCGCCGCATGTCCCCAGTTGTCATTGATCAATTTGAAGTTATCGCCATCGAGAAACAGTAACGCTGAGGTCTGGTGATCCACTTCATTTTTCATCAGCTCGGCAAGCGCGTTGCGAAAGGCGGCGCGGTTAGCCAGTCCGGTCAACGGATCGTGTAACGAGCTGCGCAACAGCTGAGCATTTTTGGCCTGCAGCTGGCGCTGCCAGTCCTCCATCTCCCCCAGCAGACTGTTAAAGTCCTGGGCAAACAGATGGAACTCCTCGATACGCTCCTCCGGCACCCGCCGGGAGAAGTGGCGGTTTTCGCGAATATCATGCACGACCTCGGTGATGCTCTGCAGGGCGGCGACGATCCCCCGGTGCAGGGAGTGGGTCAGCAGCAGGCCGATAAACGAGGCGAGCAGAATGCTGCCTGTCAGTACCAGAATCGAGATGCCCAGAAAGTGGCTAATCAGTTCATCAAGCGCGGTTAGTCGCAGCTCGCCGATTTGTTTACCCTGGTGCCAGATGGGCTGCACCGTGGGCTCCGGAAACAGCCATTTACTGATAAGGCCGCTCACTTGTTCTTTGTTGGCCAGCGGTTCGTGGCGCCATGCGGCGAAGGGCTGCTTCTGGCCGTTGAGCACGATTGCCTGGGAAATCTGCCCTTGCTTCCCCAGCGAAGCGAGGGTCTCCTCTGCTGCCGCGCTGTCGCCAAACACCAGGGCGGCTTCGAGACTGCGGCCCATGGTCGCGGCAGTGAGCTCAAGGTTTTTCTGCGCGTACTGCTTGAGCGTGAAGATAGAGGCCGTGCTCAGCAGCAGCCAGACCAGCGTCATGGAAATCACCACGCTTATCACGCTAATGCGACGCAGCGCGCGTTTGAACGTCGGGCGCGATGTCTGTGAAAAGTCCTTATTCATGTGGTTTCTTCCGGGCAAGCATCAGGACGTCCGGGTTAACCCGAACCCCGCTGTGCGTCAGAACGTCCAGATTAACGGAGAAGCGGACCCTGTCGTCGTTGATGATCAGGCAAAACGCGCTACCAATTGAGCAATCCGTATTTTGTTCTGCGATGAGTAACAGCGGCCTCGAGCCATAGCGGCGAGTTAATTCCGACTGTTGGGTCGGCGATTCGCTGCCAAAATAAAAACCATCGCAGGTTGTTTTTAACGCTTCTTCACTATTACGTACTATCACCGGTTGATAGGGCAATGCATCCGGATCTTCATGAGCCAGGCTATGGGTGAAGCGTGATGAGGCAAAAATGCACAGCTTCGGCGCCCCTGTTAATGACGGCCAACGGGTATAGGTCACGATCCCGGAAACAATCGCGCGAACATGTTCTGAAGGTCCGGCAGCAAAAACAGGAGATACCGCGATGAGAAAAAATACAGTCAATAAAAGACGGTGTAATACTGTCATTAACGCTTCCGTCAAATTCGCCCTGGCGCGGGAAAAGCCGCTGCGCGGGAAAAGCCGCTGCCGATGCCCGGCGAAGAATATCACTGATAGCAAAACCCGTCATTAGATGCGCCCTTTGCTTTGGGACAAATCTCACCAGGATTTTTCGTAATGCCGATGGCTCTGATGAGCAATTTTGGCGCGATTTCGCTATGTGTAAATATTTTTGTACGTTTAATGCCGTGGTAAGTGCCAATTAATTTATTAGTGTAAAGTAAAATTTACGGAATATGGATTGAATTCTTTACTTTGTATGGTATCGTTACGTCATGCCCGCTGAGGCAACCCCTATCGCAAACGAGCTACACAGGATCGCAATCATGCAAAAAGACGCGCTGAATAACGTACATATTACCGACGAACATGTGTTAATGACCCCGGAGCAACTGAAGGCGGAATTCCCCCTGAGCGTTGAACAGGAAGCGCAGATCGCGCACGCCCGTGAAACCATCTCCGATATCATCGCCGGCCGCGATCCGCGCCTGCTGGTGGTTTGCGGTCCTTGCTCCATTCACGATCCGGAAGCTGCGATCGAATATGCTCGTCGGTTTAAAGCCCTTGCCGCAGAGGTCAGCGATAGCCTCTACCTGGTGATGCGCGTCTATTTTGAAAAACCCCGTACTACCGTCGGCTGGAAGGGGCTGATTAACGACCCGCATATGGATGGTTCGTTTGATGTTGAAGGCGGCCTGAAGATTGCGCGTCGTCTGCTGGTCGAGCTCGTGAATATGGGACTGCCGCTGGCGACGGAAGCGCTGGATCCCAACAGCCCGCAGTACCTTGGGGATCTATTCAGCTGGTCCGCCATCGGCGCGCGAACCACGGAATCTCAGACGCACCGCGAAATGGCCTCTGGTCTTTCCATGCCGGTAGGCTTTAAAAATGGCACCGACGGCAGCCTGGCCACGGCCATCAACGCCATGCGCGCCGCGGCGATGCCGCACCGTTTCGTCGGTATCAACCAGGCCGGGCAGGTCTGCCTGCTGCAAACGCAGGGTAACCCGAACGGCCATGTGATCCTCCGCGGCGGTAAGGCGCCAAACTACGGTCCGGACGATGTGGCGAAATGCGAAAAAGAGATGGCGCAGGCGGGACTGAAGCCGTCGCTGATGGTAGATTGCAGTCATGGGAACTCCAATAAAGATTTCCGCCGCCAGCCGGCCGTGGCTGAATCCGTTGTCGCGCAGATTAAAGATGGAAATCGCTCCATTATCGGCCTGATGATCGAGAGTAATATCCACGAGGGCAATCAGTCCTCTGAACAGCCGCGTGAGGCGATGAAATACGGCGTTTCGGTAACGGATGCCTGCATCAGCTGGGAAACCACCGATGCGCTACTGCGTGAACTGGATAAGGATCTCCGCGGCCACCTGGCGGCCCGTTTGGTGTAAGAGGAAAGTATGGTTGCTGAACTGACCGCGTTACGCGATCAAATTGATGAAGTAGATAAAGCGTTGCTTAGCCTGCTGGCTAAGCGCCTGGAACTGGTGGCCGAAGTCGGCGAGGTGAAGAGCCAGTATGGCCTGCCGATTTACGTCCCGGAACGCGAGGCGGCGATGCTCGCCTCCCGGCGAGAAGAGGCGGCTGCGCTCGGCGTTCCGCCGGATCTGATCGAGGACGTTCTGCGTCGCGTGATGCGCGAATCCTATTCCAGCGAAAACGACAAAGGCTTCAAAACCCTTTATCCGAATCTGCGGCCGGTAGTGATCGTCGGCGGCGGCGGGCAGATGGGGCGTCTGTTTGAGAAGATGTTAACGCTGTCCGGCTATCAGGTGCGCATTCTGGAAAAAGAGGACTGGGCGCGGGCGACGGATATCGTCGCCGATGCCGGCATGGTCATTGTCAGCGTGCCGATTCACACCACCGTGGAGACGATCGCCAGGCTGCCGCCGCTGCCGGCGGATTGCATTCTGGTCGACCTTGCCTCGGTTAAAGCAGAGCCGCTGCAGGCGATGCTGGCGGCGCATCAGGGCCCGGTACTCGGCCTGCACCCGATGTTCGGTCCGGATAGCGGCAGCCTTGCCAAGCAGGTGGTGGTCTACTGCGATGGCCGCCAGCCAGAGGCCTATCAGTGGTTCCTCGAGCAAATTCAGGTCTGGGGCGCGCGCCTGCATCGCATCAGCGCGGTGGAGCACGATCAGAACATGGCCTTTATTCAGGCGTTGCGCCACTTTGCCACCTTCGCCTATGGGCTGCACCTGGCGGAAGAGAATGTGCGCCTTGAGCAGTTGCTGGCGCTCTCGTCACCCATTTACCGGCTGGAGCTGGCGATGGTGGGCCGTCTGTTTGCCCAGGATCCGCAGCTCTACGCCGACATTATTATGTCTTCGGAAAACAACCTGGCGCTGATTAAGCGCTACTACCAGCGGTTTGGCGAGGCGATCGGTCTGCTGGAGCAGGGCGATAAGCAGGCGTTTATCGATAGCTTCCGTAAAGTCGAACACTGGTTTGGCGATTACGCCCAGCGTTTCCAGAGCGAGAGCCGCACGCTGCTGCGTCAGGCGAACGATAATCGGCAGTAAAGCGAAAAAGGTGTATACAATAAAGCCAGCGACCGCTGGCTTTTTTTATAGGGATGACAACGATGGCTGAACCACAACCGCTGTTTGACTACACCGGATACCTGCCGGAATGCCCGACCTGGAGCGAGGCAGAGCAGGCCCTCTACTGGGCCGATATTATGGAATGTGAAATTCACCGCTACGATACCCGCAGCGGCGAACACCAGGTGCTGCAATTTCCGGAGGAGGTCGGCTGTTTTTCCTTGCGCGAGAAGGGCGGGTTTATCGTTGCATTGCGCAGCGGTATCTGGCTGACCGACGCCCACGGTCTGCTACGGCGTAAAGTCTGCGATAACCCGAGCAATCCGGAACTGGCGCGGTTTAACGATGGCGGGACCGATCGCGATGGGCGCTTTTATGCCGGCACCTTCTGGGGCCCGGGGGATTATAACGGCGCGCTGCTGATGCGGGTCGATAACGACCTGAAGCCGACGGTGATCCAGTGTGACATCCATGGCGCCAACGGTCTGGCGTTTAGCGCCGACCGGCGCTGGATGTATACCTCCGATACGCCGAACGCCGTGATCTACCGTACGCCGCTGGATGAGCAGGGTGAGCCTGGCCGGCGCGAAGTCTTTCGCCGTTTTCAGCCTGGCGAAGGGATACCGGACGGGGCGGCGATTGACGTGGAGGGGTGTTACTGGAGCGCAATGTTTGACGGCTGGCGGATCGCCCGTTTCTCTCCACAGGGTGAGGAGCTGGAGTCCTACCCGATGCCGGTACGTTGCCCGACGATGGTCTGCTTTGGCGGGGCGGATATGCAAACGCTCTATATCACCACCACCCGGGAAAACATGGAGGACGATGAGCTGGCGCAGTATCCGCTGTCCGGCGCCATCTTCACCCTGCCGGTGGCGGTGGCAGGGATGAAGAAATTACCGTTCCGCGAACGTTAAACCGGATCCACCGGCACGACGTTTTCGCTGGGGTAGCAACCGAGAACCTTCATGGAGCGGGTGATCTCCGCCAGCTCCTTCAGCGCCTTGCGCATGGGCAGCGAGTCCAGGTTTGCCTGAATATCGAGATAAAACATCTCTTCCCACGGATTGCCATGGATGGGGCGAGATTCCAGTTTGGTCATGATCAGATTGTGATTGCGCAGCACCAGTAAGGCTTCCACCAGGGCACCCGCCTGCTGACCGGTCGCCATTAACAGCGTGGTCTTCGCCGGAACCTGATCGGAGACGTTCACCGCTTTGCGCGCCAGAACGAGGAAGCGCGTAATATTCTGCGTCTGGTTGGCCTGGCAGTGCTCCAGCACCTGCAGACCGTACAGAGCGCCGCCCGCTTCGCTGCCCAGCGCCGCGACGGTCGGGGCGTTCGCCTGCGCGACTTTTTCCATCGCCGCTGAGGTGCTCTCGGTATATTCAATCTTCCAGTGCGGGTAGCGACTCAGATACTGGCTACACTGCTGGAACGGTTGCGGATGGCTGTAGACGGTCTGAATTTTATCGGCATCCGTCGAGGTGCTGACCAGGACGCAATGATCGATAGGGATCGTCAGCTCGCCTACGATCGACAGGCTGGTGTGCTGCAGCAGATCGTAGACATCGTTGATCCCGCCGGAGCTGGTGTTTTCAATCGGCACTACGGCGTAATCGGCCTGGCCGGTTTCCACCTGATTAAAAATATCGGCGAACTTCGCGCAGCCGCTTTCAATAAACTGCTCAAAGTGGCGAGCGGCGTACTGACGCGCCGCCAGATGCGAATAAGAGCCTTTGGGACCGAGGAACGCCACGCGAGCCGAATGCGGGTTAATTTTATTCAAATGCTGCTGCAGCAGGGTTTGCTGGGTCAGTACAGAGTCTTCGATAATCAGCTGGAACAGGCGGGTGATGTAATGAGCGTCCAGATTATGGCGCTTGCCGAGGGTCATCAGACGCTCCAGCAGATCGCGTTCGCGGTCAATATCACGCACCGGGCGATGGGAAGCCAGTTTGGCTTTACCAACCTCAACAGCCAGCCCGCGACGCTCCGCCAGCAGAGCAAGCAGTTTCTCATCCAGCGCGCTTATCTTGTCGCGCAGCGCCAGTAATGGGTTTTCCTCGGTCATAGATGTTGCCTTTGTTGTTATCCAATAAAAAAGGCCTCCCGGGTGGGAGGCCTTATTGTTCGTCTTCGCATTCTTTCTTATACGACGAATTGCCTCCCGGTCAGGGGAAGGTAAAAAAGAATGCGAAGAAGAACGGGACGAGTTTCATGATGAATTCCTTTAAGTAGTGGGGATTACAGTACCTGTACTGTTTTCACTCTGTCAATAAAAAACGCGCCCGAAGGCGCGTGGCATGACACAACTTAAGTTAAGGATTACTCTTCTTCTTCCACAAAGCCTGCCTCTTTCACCGACGTCGCGGCGCGGCGGGCTTCCCCTTTGTGTTGCACTTTATTGAGCTGCCGTTCCAGCTTGTTGATCAATTCGTTAATGGCGGCGTACATATCTTCATGACGCGCACTGGCAACCAGATGGCCGTTTGGCGTGTTGATGGTTGCATCAGCGATAAAACCCTGCGGCTCCTTAGACAGAATGATGTGCGGGTTAATTAAATGAGTTTGCCACTTATCCAGTTTGGCGAGACGGTCTGCGACATGCTGGCGGATTGCCGGAGTAATTTCCATTTGTTTACTGGTAATGTTCATTGTCATAAATTTTACCTCTTGTCTTTCCCGTCTTGGTGAATCCAGCATACCTTTCCTAATGTCAAAATGTGTGATCTAAATCACGTTTTATTGTCACTTTTTGTCAACGAATTCATTTTGTGAGACAGGGCAGGAAGAAGTGAGATTTTACTTGTCGAACCTGCCAAAGCAGGCCATATTTGATGAGTTAACTCGACGCTAAACCGCTTCAGCTAACCAGGATAACGAATAAAAAAACGGCAGCCAGTGGCTGCCGTTTGCGATCCATGAGTCAGGCTCAGGTGTTCTTACTGTTCGCGGCGATAATCTTCGCGACTTTGTCCGCCTGAGCATTCATCTGCATTTGACGATAGGCATTTTCCATCTTCGGCAGGGCATCGCGGGTGGCCTGGGTATCCGGATAGTTACGCATCATACCTTCCACGCGGTTAACGACGGCAACCCATGCGCCGCGGTCGGTATAGTAATCCACCACCGACAGCTCATACTTCGCCAGGCGATCTTTCAGGAATACCATGCGCTTATAGGCATCCGTGGCATACTGGCTGTTCGGGTAGCCGCGTACCAGTTTGGAGAAGTCATTGAAGGCATCGCGCGCGTGCTGCGGATCGCGGTCGGAACGATCGACGCCGAAGAAGCCCTGCAGGGCGCTGTCATCCAGAGCCATGTTGGTCAGGCCGCGCATATAGATGACGTAGTCGATGTTCGGATGGGTGGGATTCAAGCGCATGAAGCGATCGATGGCCGCTTGAGCCAGCGGCAGATCAGCGTTTTTGTAATACGCATAAATCAGATCCAGCTGTACCTGTTGGGAATAAGGGCCGAATGGATAACGGTTATCCAACGCTTCCAGTTGCGTTATCGCCTGTTTCCAGTTACCGTCCTGCAGTTTTTGCTGGGCGGTCGCGTAGATTTCATTCGGCGGATTATCAGGCACCTCTTCCTTAGAGCCGGAGCAACCCACCAAAGCCAGGCTCAGTGTGGCGGCTGCCACCAGGTATTTCATGCGCGTCATGACGTTTTGACTTCCTCAAAATGTTTATGCGGGAGAATCTCTGTTCCTGCTCCCGATTAAGACCAGCTACAATAGCACACTATATTAAACGGCAAAGCCGTAAAACCCAACGTTAAACGAAGAAGCTGTATATGGCACAACGAGTACAACTCACCGCAACGGTGACCGAAAATCAACTCGGTCAACGCTTAGATCAGGCTTTGGCCGAATTGTTCCCTGATTATTCGCGATCGCGGATAAAAGAATGGATCCTCGACCAACGCGTATTAGTCAATGGCACCATTGGCGATAAACCGAAAGAAAAAGTGCTGGGGGGAGAACGCATCGCTATCGATGTGGAAATCGAAGAAGAGGCGCGCTTCCAGCCGCAGGATATTCCGCTCAATATCGTTTACGAAGATGATGACATCATCGTGATCAACAAACCGCGCGATCTGGTTGTACATCCTGGCGCGGGCAACCCTGACGGTACTGTGCTGAATGCGCTGCTGCACTACTATCCGCCTATTGCCGATGTGCCGCGTGCGGGGATCGTCCATCGTCTGGATAAAGACACCACCGGTCTGATGGTGGTGGCGAAAACCATTCCAGCGCAAACCCGGCTGGTGGAGTCGCTGCAGCTGCGCGAGATCACCCGTGAATACGAAGCGGTGGCGATCGGTCATATGACCGCCGGCGGTACGGTTGAAGAACCGATCAGCCGTCATCCGACCAAGCGTACCCATATGGCGGTGCACCCGATGGGCAAACCGGCGGTGACCCACTACCGTATTATGGAACATTTCCGCATCCATACCCGCCTGCGCCTGCGTCTGGAAACCGGTCGTACGCATCAGATCCGCGTGCATATGTCGCATATCACCCATCCGCTGGTAGGCGACCAGGTGTATGGCGGCCGCCCGCGTCCGCCGAAGGGCGCGTCGGAGGAGTTCATCACCGCGCTGCGTAAATTCGACCGCCAGGCGCTGCACGCCACCATGCTACGTCTGTACCACCCGATTACCGGCATTGAAATGGAGTGGCACGCGCCCATCCCACAAGATATGGTCGAGCTCATCGAGGCGATGCGCGCCGATTTTGAAGCCCATAAGGACGATATTGACTGGTTATGACTAAACTGATTGTACCGCAGTGGCCAATGCCCGGCAGCGTGGCGGCCTGTAGTTCTACCCGCATCGGCGGCGTGAGTCTGCCGCCCTATGACTCGCTCAACCTGGGCGCCCATTGCGGCGACAATCTGCAGCATGTCGAAGAAAACCGGCGGAGGATGTTTGCCGCCGGCGGCTTACCGTCTTACCCGGTTTGGCTGGAGCAGGTTCATGGTACCGATGTGCTCACGCTGGACGGCGGACCCTATCCGTCGAAACGCGCGGATGCCTCTTATAGCCGTACGCCAGGGACTGTCTGCGCGGTGATGACCGCTGACTGCCTGCCGGTCCTGTTCTGTAACCGCGCCGGTACTGAAGTCGCCGCGGCGCATGCGGGATGGCGCGGCTTATGCGAAGGGGTTCTGGAAGAGACGGTCGCCCGTTTCGCCGATAAAGCCGAAAACATTATGGCGTGGCTGGGACCCGCCATCGGTCCGCAGGCGTTTGAGGTGGGCCCAGAAGTTCGCGACGCTTTTATGGCTAAGGATGAGAATGCGCATCAGGCTTTTCGTCCGGCAGGCGAAAAATATTTTGCTGATATCTACCAGCTGGCTCGGCAGCGCCTGGCAAACGTCGGCGTTGAGCAGATTTTCGGCGGCGATCGCTGCACGCTAATCGAAAAGGATGATTTTTTCTCTTACCGGCGCGACAAGACCACCGGTCGTATGGCAAGTTTCATTTGGCTGATATAACCTAGAGAATCAAGACGATCCAGAAGGCAAACTTATTTTTCGCATAGTTCAGGTCTTTAACCTTGAATAATTGAGGGATGACCTCATTTAATCTCCAGTAGCAAATTTGACCTGTTATGGGAGGAGTTATGCGTCTGGATCGTCTTACCAATAAATTCCAGCTTGCTCTTGCCGATGCCCAGTCGCTTGCACTCGGGCACGACAACCAATTCATCGAACCTCTTCATTTAATGAGCGCCTTGCTGAATCAGGAAGGGGGATCGGTACGTCCTTTATTAACCTCGGCGGGCGTGAATGCCGGGAAACTGCGCACTGACATCGAACAGGCTCTGAGCCGTTTACCGCAGGTGGAAGGCACCGGCGGCGATGTGCAACCTTCTCAGGATTTAGTGCGGATCCTGAACCTTTGCGACAAGCTGGCGCAAAAGAAAAAGGACAACTTTATATCGTCAGAACTGTTTGTTCTGGCGGCGCTTGAATCACGCGGTACGCTGACCGACCTTTTAAAATCCGCCGGAGCAACAACCGCCAACGTGACTCAGGCGATTGAACAAATGCGCGGAGGTGAAAGCGTGAACGATCAGGGTGCCGAAGACCAACGTCAGGCATTGAAGAAATTTACCGTCGATCTCACCGAGCGGGCCGAACAGGGCAAACTGGACCCGGTTATCGGCCGTGATGAAGAGATCCGCCGTACCATTCAGGTACTGCAGCGCCGTACCAAAAACAATCCGGTGCTGATTGGTGAACCCGGGGTGGGTAAAACCGCTATCGTCGAAGGCCTGGCGCAGCGTATCGTCAACGGCGAAGTGCCGGAAGGGCTGAAAGGCCGCCGGGTACTGGCGCTGGATATGGGCGCGCTGGTGGCCGGGGCGAAATACCGCGGTGAGTTTGAAGAGCGTCTGAAAGGCGTGCTGACCGACCTGTCGAAACAGGAAGGCAACGTCATTCTGTTTATCGACGAACTGCATACCATGGTTGGCGCTGGTAAAGCCGACGGCGCGATGGACGCGGGCAACATGCTGAAGCCGGCGCTGGCGCGTGGTGAACTGCACTGCGTCGGGGCGACGACGCTCGACGAATACCGTCAGTACATTGAAAAAGACGCTGCGCTGGAGCGCCGCTTCCAGAAGGTGTTCGTCGCCGAGCCGTCGGTAGAAGATACCATCGCTATTCTGCGCGGTCTGAAAGAACGTTATGAACTGCACCACCATGTGCAGATCACCGACCCGGCTATCGTGGCGGCGGCGACCTTGTCGCATCGCTACATTGCCGACCGTCAGCTGCCGGATAAAGCCATCGACCTTATCGATGAGGCGGCGTCCAGCATCCGTATGCAGATCGACTCAAAGCCGGAAGAGCTGGACCGTCTCGATCGCCGTATCATCCAGTTGAAACTGGAGCAGCAGGCGCTGAAGAAAGAGTCTGATGAGGCGAGTCTGAAGCGTCTTGATATGCTCAACGAGGAGCTGGCGGATAAAGAACGGCAGTACTCGGTGCTGGAAGAAGAGTGGAAAGCGGAAAAAGCGTCCCTCTCCGGCACCCAGACCATCAAAGCCGAGCTGGAGCAGGCGAAAATAGCCATCGAACAGGCGCGTCGCGTCGGTGACCTGGCGCGGATGTCCGAGCTGCAGTACGGCAAAATTCCGGAACTGGAGAAACAGCTGGCGGCAGCCACTCAGTCCGAAGGGAAAACCATGCGTCTGCTGCGTAATAAAGTAACGGATGCTGAAATCGCCGAAGTGCTGGCCCGCTGGACCGGTATCCCGGTCTCCCGGATGATGGAAAGCGAGCGTGACAAACTGCTGCGTATGGAGCAGGAACTGCATCATCGGGTGATTGGTCAGGATGAGGCGGTTGAAGCAGTATCTAACGCTATTCGCCGTAGCCGTGCCGGGCTGTCCGATCCGAACCGGCCGATTGGTTCATTCCTGTTCCTCGGTCCGACCGGGGTCGGTAAAACCGAGCTGTGTAAAACGCTGGCTAACTTTATGTTCGACAGCGACGACGCAATGGTGCGTATCGATATGTCCGAGTTTATGGAGAAACACTCCGTCTCGCGTCTGGTCGGTGCGCCTCCGGGATACGTCGGTTATGAAGAGGGCGGTTACCTGACCGAGGCGGTGCGCCGTCGTCCTTATTCCGTCATCCTGTTGGATGAAGTGGAAAAAGCGCACCCGGATGTGTTCAACATTCTGCTGCAGGTACTCGACGACGGGCGCCTCACCGATGGCCAGGGGAGAACGGTCGACTTCCGTAACACGGTGGTCATCATGACCTCGAACCTCGGTTCCGATTTGATTCAGGAACGGTTCGGCGAGCTGGATTACGGACATATGAAGGACCTGGTGCTGGGGGTTGTCAGCCAGAACTTCCGTCCGGAGTTCATCAACCGTATCGATGAAGTGGTGGTCTTCCATCCGCTGGGTGAGAAACACATTGCTTCTATTGCCCAGATCCAGCTGCAGCGTCTGTATAAACGTCTGGAAGAGCGCGGATATGAAGTGCGGATGTCCGATGAGGCGCTGAAGTTGCTCAGCGCCAACGGATACGATCCGGTATACGGCGCGCGGCCACTGAAACGCGCTATTCAGCAGCAGATTGAGAACCCGTTGGCCCAGCAGATCCTTTCCGGTGAGCTGATTCCGGGTAAAACCGTCGAGCTGGTAGTGAAAGACGACCGCATCGTGGCAGTGCAGTAAGTCACAAAACGACAAAAACGGGCCCAGCGGGCTCGTTTTTGTTTAAAAACCAGGCAAGAATTAAAGCTTAATACCTGATTTGGTTGAAAAGTGAGCGATTGAATTCTTTTTTTGAATTTATCCTTGTCACTTCAGAATTACCCCCTATAATGCGCCTCCACTGACACGGAACAACGGCAAGCAAGCCGCCGGGGCGGCAGGATTCAACGGCGAAAAATAACGTTGAAGCCGACAGAGAAAAGCAAAATAAGCGCTTGACTCTGAATGAGGAAAACGTATTATACGGGACCTCGCGACAGAGCGCTAAAGCGCGTCGCAACTGCTCTTTAACAATTTATCAGA
>NZ_JBEAFZ010000083.1:0-109150 GCF_040062415.1 Klebsiella sp. GG_Kp173 | reverse complement strand
TGCGGGCTGCCCCGGCCTTCCGGGAACGTCTCAGCGATTTTGAGGCCGTCAGCACTGGCAGTTTCAGTCGCGCAAGTGGGTAAATCAAGGACAGGTCGCAGGAACCCTGTAGGCCGGGTCAGGCGCCACCCGGCATAAAGGCGGCGCTACGCTTGCCGGGCCTGGGGTATATGGGCTTAGGGGGGATCCTGTAGGCCGGATAAGCGTAGCGCCATCCGGCACAGCCACGGGTACGGTGCCTGACTGCTCAGCGGCGCTGTGCTTGCCGGGCCTGAGAGAGAGATTCTGCGGAGCGTTACGCTACAAATGTACCCGCTGCTCTCAAACAAAAAGGCCGGTTAGCATCGCTAACCGGCCTTGTTTATCGGCGTCTGCGCGTCACGTTAGTCGTGGCGCGGATACTCCGGCGTGTTGATCCAGGCGTGGCCATCTTCCCAGGTGAACAGCCATTTCCGGTCCGGCCCGGCCATGACGTTCAGATAGTAGCTGTCGTAACCGGCAATCGCCGCCACCGGATGGTAACCGCGCGGCACCATCACCACGTCGTGGTTATAGGGCGCCATGCAGGCATCCAGGCTGCGGTCGTCGGTGTAGACCCGCTGGAAGGCAAAGCCCTGCGGCGGATCGAAGCGGTGATAGTAGGTCTCTTCCAGCTGCGTCTCTTTGCCCGGCTGGGCGGTATCGTGCTTATGCGACGGCCACGAGCTGGTGGCCCCTTCGTCGGTGTAGACTTCCACCACCAGCAGGCAATCCGCCTCGGCGCTGTCCGGCAGAATATTATGCACCCGACGCTGGTTGCGCCCTTTCCCACGATGCTCGACGCCGACGTCTTCCGGCCGAATAAGGCGTGCCGGGAAGCTGCCTTTGCCCGGCGCGCTACACACCGCCAGCTCCAGATCGGAATCGGCGGTCACCTCGACCCGCTCCTGCGGTGGCACGTACACCGACCACGGCGGGGTGCGTTCAAACGGCGACATCCGTTTACCGAGATTTGGGAAATCGGCCTGCTGCGTTTTCACCGACGCCAGGCCGGCGACCAGCACCAGGCACAGCTCGCGGTCGCCGCTCTCCAGCGTCACGGTCTGCCCTTTTTTCAACATCCAGACATCAAAGCCGATATAGCGCCAACCGGCGCTTTGCGGCGTAATATGCTGGATCTGTCCCTCTTTTCGCGATTTAGCCAGTAACGACATGGCGCTCTCCTTCGCCGATTAACCTAACGTCGGCATGCTGAATTCAGATACGGTCTGCTGCCCTGCCGGCCAGCGTACGGTGGCGGTCTTCATGCGCGTGTAGAAGCGCACGCCGTCCGGCCCGTGAACGTTCAGCGCCCCGAACACTGAGCGCTTCCAGCCGCCGAAGCTGTGGAACGCCATCGGCACCGGGACCGGCACGTTCACCCCGACCATCCCCGCCTGCACGTCGTGGACGAATTCACGCGCGGTGTGGCCGTTGCTGGTGAAGACGGCGCTGCCGTTGCCAAACTCGTGGCTGTTGACCAGTTCGAGGGCGCTGTCATAGTCCGCCGCGCGCACAATCCCCAGCACCGGGCCAAAGATCTCTTCGCGCCAGATGGTCATCTCCGGGGTGACGTGATCGAACAGGGTGCCGCCGACATAATAGCCCGCGTCGTAACCCGGCACGCGCAGTTTGCGGCCATCGACCACCAGTTTTGCCCCTTCGCTTTCGCCTTTATCAATATAGCCGAGGACTTTTTTCTGGTGAGTATCAGAAACTACCGGCCCCATCTCGTTCTCTTCCTGGCCGCGCATGCAGCCCGGGCCCACTTTCAGCGCTTCCACCAACGGCTTCAGGCGGGCGATCAGTTTGTCGGCGGTTTCATCTCCCACCGCGACCACCACCGGCAGCGCCATGCAGCGCTCGCCCGCGGAACCGAAAGCGCCGCCCATAATGGCGTTAACGGTGGCGTCGAGATCGGCATCCGGCATCACTATCGCGTGGTTTTTGGCAGCGCCAAAGGCCTGCACGCGCTTGCCGTGGGCGCTGGCGGTCTTATAGATATACTCCGCCACGCCGGAGGAGCCAACGAAGCTCACTGCCGCAATGCGCGGGTCAGTGTACAGCTGCTCGGCATCTTCATTGCTGCAGTGCACGACGTTAAACACGCCGTCCGGCAGACCGGCCTCTTTCAGCAGCTCTGCCAGACGCACGGCGGCCGTCGGCGCCAGCGCCGGCGGCTTGAGGACGAAGCTGTTGCCGCAGGCCAGCGCCAGCGGGAACATCCACATCGGCACCATCGCCGGGAAGTTGAACGGGGTGATCCCGGCCACCACGCCCAGCGGCTGCATCAGCGAATAGCTGTCGACGCCGGTGCCGACGTCAGAAGAGTATTCACCTTTAATCAGGTGCGGGATCCCGCAGGCGAATTCGACCACTTCCATGCCGCGGGTCAGCTCGCCCAGCGCATCCGACCACACTTTGCCGTGCTCGCTGACGATGATCCCCGCCAGCTCTTCCACGTGCTGCTCCAGCAGCATTTTGAAGTTGAACAGCACGCGGGCGCGGCGCAGCGGCGTGGTACGGGACCAGCTGTCAAACGCATCGCGAGCAACCTGAATCGCCTCAGAGACTTCCTGCGCGGTCGATACCGTGACTTCGCGCACCGCTTTGCCCGTCGCCGGATCGTACACCGGCATCGTTTCGTTGCTGCTGCTGATAACGGTTTTCCCGCCAATAAAGTTTCCTGTGATCGTCATGTTCTCGCCTCATAGTGAAGAGGGCCAGCGCACACCGGCCCGTCGCTGATTCTGCTGTGCTATAACCGTAGTAAAATGAAATTTATATTTCAACATTGTTGTGAAATGAAATTTCATTTTGGTGATAACAGTCGCATTTTGCGCTCACGCATCGCTTACACGCTTCCCCCATCGAGCCGCGCCGCCTCGTGATGCCAGGCTCCCCGTCCCGGTCGCTCCCGCCGCGGCGGCCGGGAATATTTTGCGAGGCAGCTCAAACAATCATCATTTTCATTCTTGCTTATTTTGGAATAAACGTTTTGACTGTTAGCCAATTGAACGAACCTAACCCTCTTCCGTCAGGAGTGTCCTATGGCCATCGCAATGCAACGTTTTTGTATTAACCGCAAAATCGCGCCAGCGCTCAGCATTGAAGCGTTTTTCCGTCTGGTGAACCGTCTGGGCCTGAATAAAGTCGAGCTGCGCAACGATTTACCCAGCGGGAAGGTGACCGACGATTTAAGCCATCAGCAGGTGCGCGAGCTGGCGGCGCGTTATCACATCGAGATCCTGACGATTAACGCGGTCTATCCCTTTAACCGCCGTAGCGAAGAGGTGCGGCAGATGACCGAGTCGCTGCTGAAAGAGGCTCAGGCCATCGGCGCCAAATCGCTGGTGCTCTGCCCGCTCAACGACGGCAGCGAGGTACCGGCCAGCGACACCCTGGGCGCCCTGCGCGACCTGGCGCCGCTGTTCGCCTTCTACGGCATCCACGGCCTGGTGGAGCCGCTGGGCTTCCCGCAAAGCTCGCTGCGATCTGCGCACCAGGCGCAGACGCTGATCCATGACGCGCGCGTGCCTTTTAAGCTGCTGATCGACACCTTCCATCACCATCTCTACCCGCAGGCGGCGGACGAGTTCAGCCAGGTGGAAGTGGCGGACATCGGGCTGGTCCACCTTTCCGGAGTGGACGATACCCGTTCGCGCGAGCAGCTCACCGATGCCGAGCGCATCATGCTGACGCCGCAGGATCGTCTCGGCACCTGCGAGCAGGTTAAGGCCCTGGAAGCCCGCGGCTATCAGGGGATATACGCTTTTGAACCCTTCGCTCCCGAGCTGGCGCAGTGGAGCGAAGCGGATATCGAGCGCGAAATTGAGCAGAGCATCGCACTTATCCAACGCCACTGCGCCTGAGGCCTCTCGCGACAGCGTGCGCGGCGCGTGACGATTTCCGCAACGCCGGACGACGAGGTTGCCTATAATCGTCGCAGGATAAATGGAGGAATCGATCATGAGCTCACCCCTGTTGATTGCGCGCACGCTGGATAACGCGCTCTATTTGCTGCCCGCGATGGCCAACCGCCATGGGCTGATCACCGGTGCGACCGGCACCGGTAAAACCGTCACCCTGCAAAAGCTGGCTGAGTCGTTTTCGGAGATTGGCGTGCCGGTATTTATGGCGGACGTCAAGGGCGACCTGACCGGCATTGCCGCCGCGGGGCAGAGCTCAGAGAAACTGCAGGCGCGGCTGGAGAAGATCGGCGTCAGCGACTGGGAGCCGCACGCCAACCCGGTGGTGCTCTGGGATATCTTTGGCGAAAAGGGCCATCCGGTGCGGGCGACGGTCTCCGATCTTGGCCCTCTGCTGCTGGCGCGCCTGCTCAATCTCAACGAGGTGCAGAGCGGCGTGCTGAACATTATTTTCCGCATCGCGGACGACCGCGGCCTGCTGCTGCTCGACTTCAAAGACCTCCGCGCCATCACCCAGTTTATCGGCGACAACGCCAAATCTTTCCAGAATCAGTACGGCAATATTAGCAGCGCCTCGGTCGGCGCCATCCAGCGCGGGCTGTTGACCCTGGAGCAACAGGGCGCCGGGCACTTCTTCGGCGAGCCGATGCTGGATATTGCCGACTGGATGCGCGTCGATGCCAGTGGCAAAGGGGTGATCAATATCCTCAGCGCTGAAAAGCTCTACCAGATGCCGAAGCTCTACGCCGCCAGCCTGCTGTGGATGCTCTCCGAGCTGTACGAGCGCCTACCGGAGGCGGGCGATCTCGACAAGCCCAAACTGGTGTTCTTCTTCGATGAGGCGCATCTGCTGTTCAACGATGCGCCGCAGGTGCTGCTGGATAAAATCGAACAGGTGATCCGTCTTATCCGCTCCAAGGGCGTCGGCGTCTATTTTGTCTCGCAGAACCCGGCGGATATTCCCGACGCTGTGCTCGGCCAGTTGGGCAACCGTGTGCAGCACGCGCTGCGCGCCTTTACGCCGAAGGATCAGAAAGCGGTGAAAACCGCCGCCCAGACCATGCGCGCCAACCCGGCCTTCAGTACCGAACAGGCGATCCAGGAGCTGGGCACCGGCGAGGCGCTGATCTCCTTCCTCGATGAGAAAGGCAGTCCGTCGGTGGTTGAGCGGGCAATGGTTATCGCCCCCTGCTCGCGGATGGGGCCGGTCAGCGATGACGAGCGCAATGGCCTGCTGAATCACTCGCCGCTGTACGGCAAGTATGAAGAGGAGGTGGACCGCGAGTCGGCCTTCGAGATGCTGCAGCAAGAGGTGCAGGTCACCACCGAGCAGCAGTCGGCTCCGCCGGCGAAGGGTCAGCAGAGCGGGGAAGACGACGGGCTGCTCGGCGGCCTGAAAGATATCCTGTTCGGCAGCACCGGCCCGCGGGGCGGCAAACGCGACGGTATCGTGCAGACCGCGGCGAAAAGCGCAGTTCGCCAGGTCACCAATCAGATCGTCCGCGGCATGCTGGGCAGCCTGCTGGGCGGACGCAAGCGCTAAAAAAAAGCCCCCTCATCAATGAGGGGGCTTAGGTTTCAGGCTTACCCGCTAGGCCTTACGCATCATCAGCCAGAGGCTTATCAGGAAGAAGCTGGCGCTTGGCAACAGCGCGCCGATGATCGGCGGTATGCCGTACACCAGGGTCAGCGGGCCGAAAATCTGATCCAGCACGTAGAAGATAAAGCCGAAGCTAATCCCCGTCACTACCCGGACGCCCATCGGCACGCTACGCAGCGGGCCAAAGATAAACGACAGCGCCATCAGCATCATCACCGCCACCGACAGCGGCTGGAAGATTTTGCTCCACATATTGAGCTGGTAGCGTCCCGGATCCTGACCGCTGGATTTCAGGTATTTCACATAGTTGTGCAGGCCGCTGATCGACAGCGCATCCGGATCCAGGGCCACCACGCCGAGCTTGTCCGGCGTCAGGTTGGTTTTCCAGGTACCGCTCACCATCTGCGACCCGGTCACCTGCTTCGGATCGGTCAGATCGGATTCATCCACCTGCGACAGGCGCCACACTTTATTCTCGCTATCGAATTTTGCCGAGGCGGCATAGCGCACCGACTGTAAACGACGCTCCGGGTTGAAGGCATAAATGCTGACGCCCCCCAGCTCATCGTTACCTTTCACCCGTTCGATATAGACAAAGTTATGGCCATCTTTCGCCCACAGCCCCTGCTGGGTGGAAAGTAACGAACCGCCGTACATCTGCTGGGCGCGGTAGTTGCGCGCCATCTGTTCGCCCTGCGGCGCCACCCACTCGCCGATCGCCATGGTCAGCAGCACCAGCGGGATAGCGGTTTTCATCACCGCCAGCGCCACCTGCAGCCGGGTGAAACCGGACGCCTGCATCACCACCAGCTCGCTGCGCTGGGCCAGCATCCCCAGCCCCAGCAGCGCGCCAAGCAGCGCCGCCATTGGGAAGAAGATCTGGATGTCTTTCGGCACGCTGAGGATGGTATAGAGGCCGGCGCCCAGCGCGTCGTAACTGCCCTGCCCGGACTTTTTCAGCTGATCGACAAACTTGATAATGCCGGAGAGCGACACCAGCATGAACAGCGTCATCATGATGGTGTTGAAAATCGTCTTACCGATATAACGGTCAAGTACGCCAAACGCCTGCATCAGGCCGCTCCTTTATTAAAACGGGCGCGGAAGCGGCGCATCGGCACCGTGTCCCACAGGTTTAACAGCACCGCCAGCGCAAAATAGAGCAGGTTGATCGCCCACATCCAGATAGCCGGGTCCATTTTGCCTTTGCCGCCGTTCGACTTGATTGAGGTCTGCAGCAGGAAGAACACCAGGTAGAGCAGCATCGCCGGCAGCATCGACAGTACGCGGCCCTGGCGCGGGTTCACCACGCTGAGGGGCACCACCATCAGCGCCATAATGAAGACCGTCGCCACCAGCGTGAAGCGCCAGTGCAGTTCGGCACGCGCGCGGTCGGTGTGGGTCTGCCACAGAGTGCGCATATCCATCTGTTCGGTGTCGTCCGGATCGGAGGTCACCGCCTGGTGGCCGATAATGGCCTGATAGTTATTGAAATCGGTAATGCGGAAATCGCGCAGCATCGCGGTGCCTTCAAAGCGGGTGCCCTTGTTGAGGGTCACCACCTGCGAACCGTCTTTCTGCTGCGATAGCTCGCCGGAATCCGCCACCACCACGGAGGGGCGAGCGTTGCCTTTCGGACGCAGCTGGGCAAGGAAGACGTCATGGAAGCGGTTGCCGTTCACGCTCTCGATAAACATCACCGCGTTACCATCGCTGGCCTGCTGGAACTGGCCCTGGGCCAGAGCGGCCATGCCGGGGTTGGCTTTGGCTTCCGCCAGCACTTCATCCTGATGGCGCGACGACCACGGCCCCGCCCACATCACGTTGACCGCCGCCACCGCGCCGGTGAACAGCGCGAGGATCATCGCCGCCTTGATCAGCACGGCTTTACTCAAGCCGCAGGCGTGCATCACCGTAATTTCGCTTTCGGTGTACAGCTTGCCGAGGGTCATCAGCAGGCCAAGGAACAGACTTAACGGCAGGATAAGCTGCGCCATCTCCGGGATGCCGAGCCCCAACAGCGAGAGCACCAGATTGGTTGGGATATCGCCATCCACCGCAGCGCCGAGGATCCTGACTAATTTCTGACAAAAGAAAATCAGTAACAGGATGAATAGGATCGCCAACTGGCTTTTCAGCGTCTCACGAACCAGATATCTTATGATTATCACTATAAATACGCCCGTAAAAACCCGTTTTAGTGCAGGAAAATTGCTTGTTTCATGGCTTAAACGTCATTTATTCTCTTTGGTCGTCGAAAACGTCGCTAAGATTAAATGACTCATCGGTTCTGCATGTCAGGATCTTTTCTGACGAACCCAGGCCTTAATAACGTTAAGATTAACACGAAGTCACCGCAACAGCGGATATGAGTTACGAAAGCTTGCAATTATATACTCAATGGATTTCGAGTTGTAAGAAGGCAGCAGGGCTGTGGCCCCTGGCGCGCACAATGTGCCACGTCAGGGTAAGCAGGCGCAGCCGGCGCATCTGCAACTTGAAAGGCGACGAGTATAGCCGTAGCCACCACTGTTGTCTTTAAGATTCAGGAGCATAGTGCATGGAGTTCAGTGTAAAAAGCGGTAGCCCGGAGAAGCAGCGGAGCGCCTGTATCGTGGTCGGCGTCTTTGAACCACGTCGCCTCTCCCCCATCGCCGAACAACTCGATAAAATCAGCGACGGCTACATCAGCGCCCTGCTGCGTCGCGGCGAGCTGGAAGGCAAACCTGGCCAGACGTTATTGCTGCACCATGTGCCAAACATTCTGTCTGAGCGCATTCTGCTGATTGGCTGCGGCAAAGAGCGCGAACTGGATGAGCGTCAGTATAAGCAGGTCATCCAGAAAACCATCAATACCCTGAATGATACCGGTTCAATGGAGGCGGTCTGCTTCCTGACCGAGCTGCACGTCAAAGGCCGTAACAACTACTGGAAAGTTCGCCAGGCGGTTGAAACCGCCAAAGAGACGCTGTACAGCTTCGACCAGCTGAAGACCAACAAAAGCGAGCCGCGTCGCCCGCTGCGTAAAATGGTCTTTAACGTGCCGACCCGTCGCGAGCTGACCAGCGGCGAACGCGCCATTCAGCACGGGCTGGCGATCGCCGCCGGCATCAAAGCGGCGAAAGATCTCGGCAACATGCCGCCGAACATCTGTAACGCCGCCTATCTGGCCTCCCAGGCACGCCAGCTGGCCGATACCTATAGCAAAAACGTTATCACCCGCGTGATCGGCGAACAGCAGATGCGCGAGCTGGGAATGAACGCCTACCTCGCCGTCGGCAACGGTTCGCAGAACGAGTCGCTGATGTCGGTCATCGAGTATAAAGGCAACCCGTCGGAAGACGCGCGCCCTATCGTGCTGGTCGGTAAAGGCCTGACCTTCGACTCCGGCGGCATCTCCATCAAGCCGGCTGAAGGCATGGACGAGATGAAGTACGACATGTGCGGCGCCGCGGCGGTGTACGGGGTGATGCGGATGGTTGCTGAGCTGCAGCTGCCGCTGAACGTGATCGGCGTGCTGGCGGGCTGTGAAAACATGCCTGGCGGTCGCGCGTATCGCCCGGGCGATGTTCTGACCACCATGTCCGGCCAGACGGTGGAAGTGCTGAACACCGACGCCGAAGGCCGTCTGGTGCTGTGCGATGTGCTGACCTACGTTGAGCGCTTCGAGCCGGAAGCGGTTATCGATGTCGCAACGCTGACCGGCGCCTGCGTGATTGCCCTCGGCCATCACATCACCGGCCTGATGTCGAACCATAACCCGCTGGCCCATGAGCTGATCGGCGCCTCTGAACTGGCGGGCGACCGCGCATGGCGTCTGCCGCTGGCCGATGAGTTCCAGGACCAGCTGGAATCCAACTTTGCCGATATGGCGAATATCGGCGGCCGTCCTGGCGGCGCGATCACCGCCGGCTGCTT
Source organism: Klebsiella sp. GG_Kp173 (assembly GCF_040062415.1). Lineage (NCBI taxonomy): Bacteria > Pseudomonadati > Pseudomonadota > Gammaproteobacteria > Enterobacterales > Enterobacteriaceae > Klebsiella > Klebsiella sp. GG_Kp173. The sequence continues at coordinate 99,685 of NZ_JBEAFZ010000083.1, read as the reverse complement.
CCTGTCGCGCTTCACCCGCAAGTACAACTGGGCGCACCTCGACATCGCCGGCACCGCCTGGCGTTCCGGCAAAGCCAAAGGCGCCACCGGTCGTCCGGTCGCTCTGCTGTCGCAGTTCCTGCTCAATCGCGCGGGTTTTAACGGCGAAGAGTGATTGCCGTCTGATGCCCGGTGGCGCTACGCTTACCGGGCCTACGGAAAGATGCCGTTTGTAGGCCGGGTAAGCGTAGCGCCACCCGGCTTTGCATTTAAATCCACGACAAGAAGCCCCATATATGAAGAATGCAACGTTCTACCTTCTGGACAACGAAGACACCGTCGACGGCCTGAGCGCCGTCGAGCAACTGGTGTGTGACATTGCCGCAGAACGTTGGCGCAACGGCAAGCGCGTCCTGATCGCCTGTGAAGATGAGCAGCAGGCGATTCGTCTCGATGAGGCGCTGTGGTCGCGGCCGCCGGAGAGCTTTGTGCCGCACAATCTGGCGGGCGAAGGCCCGCGAGGCGGCGCGCCGGTGGAGATTGCCTGGCCGCAAAAGCGCAACAGCAGCCCGCGGGATATTCTGATCAGCCTGCGGCTTAACTTTGCAGATTTTGCCACCGCTTTCACAGAAGTGATAGACTTTGTCCCTTACGAAGAAAATCTGAAACAACTGGCGCGCGAACGCTATAAGGCGTACCGCATGGCTGGTTTCAACCTGAACACGGCAACCTGGAAATAATGGAAAAGACATACAACCCACAAGATATCGAACAGCCGCTTTACGAGCACTGGGAAAAGCAGGGCTATTTCAAACCGAATGGTGATGAAAGCCAGGAGAGCTTCTGCATCATGATCCCGCCGCCGAACGTCACCGGCAGTTTGCATATGGGTCATGCCTTCCAGCAAACCATCATGGATACCATGATTCGCTACCAGCGCATGCAGGGCAAAAACACCCTGTGGCAGGCGGGGACCGACCACGCGGGTATCGCTACCCAGATGGTGGTTGAGCGTAAGATTGCCGCTGAAGAAGGGAAAACCCGCCACGACTACGGCCGCGACGCCTTCATCGACAAAATCTGGCAGTGGAAAGCGGAATCCGGCGGCACCATTACCCGTCAGATGCGCCGTCTCGGCAACTCCGTGGACTGGGAGCGCGAGCGCTTCACCATGGACGAGGGGCTTTCCAATGCCGTGAAAGAAGTCTTTGTTCGCCTGTACAAAGAAGATCTGATCTACCGCGGTAAACGCCTGGTTAACTGGGACCCGAAACTGCGCACCGCCATTTCCGACCTCGAAGTGGAAAACCGCGAATCGAAAGGTTCGATGTGGCACATCCGCTACCCGCTGGCCGATGGCGCGAAAACCGCTGACGGTAAAGACTACCTGGTGGTCGCCACTACCCGTCCGGAAACCCTGCTGGGCGATACCGGCGTGGCCGTTAACCCGGAAGATCCGCGCTACAAAGATCTGATTGGCAAATTCGTGGTGCTGCCGCTGGTAAACCGCCGCATCCCGATCGTGGGCGACGAACACGCCGACATGGAGAAAGGCACCGGCTGCGTGAAGATCACCCCGGCGCACGACTTTAACGACTACGAAGTGGGTCGTCGTCACCAGCTGCCGATGATCAACATCCTGACCTTTGACGGCGACATCCGCGAAAGCGCGGAAGTGTACGACACCAAAGGCAATGAATCTGACGTCTACTCCAGCGAGATCCCGGCGGAGTTCCAGAAACTGGAACGCTTCGCGGCGCGTAAAGCCGTCGTTGCGGCGGTTGACGCCCTCGGCCTGCTGGAAGAGATCAAACCGCACGACCTGACCGTCCCTTACGGCGACCGCGGCGGCGTGGTTATCGAACCGATGCTGACCGACCAGTGGTACGTGCGCGCGGACGTGCTGGCCAAGCCGGCGGTGGAAGCCGTTGAAAACGGCGACATCCAGTTCGTGCCGAAGCAGTACGAAAACATGTACTTCTCCTGGATGCGCGATATTCAGGACTGGTGTATCTCCCGTCAGCTGTGGTGGGGTCACCGCATTCCGGCATGGTATGACAACGACGGCAACGTCTACGTGGGCCGTAGCGAAGACGAAGTGCGTCAGGAAAACAACCTGAGCGCCGACGTTGCGCTGCGTCAGGACGAAGACGTTCTCGATACCTGGTTCTCCTCCGCGCTGTGGACCTTCTCCACCCTCGGCTGGCCGGAAAACACCGACGCCCTGCGTCAGTTCCACCCAACCAGCGTGATGGTGTCCGGCTTCGACATCATCTTCTTCTGGATCGCCCGCATGATCATGATGACCATGCACTTCATCAAAGATGAAAACGGTAAACCGCAGGTTCCGTTTAAGACCGTCTACATGACTGGTCTGATCCGCGATGACGAAGGCCAGAAGATGTCCAAATCCAAGGGTAACGTTATCGACCCGCTGGATATGGTTGACGGCATCACCCTGCCGGAGCTGCTGGAGAAACGTACCGGCAACATGATGCAGCCGCAGCTGGCGGAGAAAATCCGTAAGCGCACCGAGAAACAGTTCCCGAACGGCATCGAGCCGCACGGCACCGACGCCCTGCGCTTTACCCTGGCGGCGCTGGCCTCTACCGGCCGCGACATCAACTGGGATATGAAGCGTCTGGAAGGTTACCGTAACTTCTGTAACAAGCTGTGGAACGCCAGCCGCTTTGTGCTGATGAACACGGAAGATCAGGATTGCGGCTTCAACGGCGGCGAGATGGTGCTCTCCCTGGCCGACCGCTGGATCCTTGCGGAATTCAACCACACCGTCAAAGCGTATCGCGAAGCGCTGGATAACTTCCGCTTCGATATCGCCGCCGGCATCCTGTATGAGTTCACCTGGAACCAGTTCTGCGACTGGTACCTGGAACTGACCAAGCCGGTCATGAACGGCGGCAGCGAAGCGGAGCTGCGCGGCACTCGCCATACGCTGGTGACTGTGCTGGAAGGTCTGCTGCGCCTGGCGCATCCGATCATTCCGTTCATCACCGAGACCATCTGGCAGCGCGTGAAGGTCATCTGCGGGATCACCGCCGACACCATCATGCTGCAGCCGTTCCCGCAGTACGATGCCTCTCAGGTGGACGACGCGGCGCTGGCCGACACCGAATGGCTGAAGCAGGCGATCGTCGCCGTGCGTAACATCCGTGCGGAAATGAACATCGCTCCGGGCAAACCGCTGGAATTGCTGCTGCGCGGCTGCAGCAAAGAGGCCGAGCGTCGCGTGAACGACAACCGCAGCTTCCTGCTGAATCTGGCGCGTCTGGAAAGCATTACCGTGCTGCCTGCCGAGGATAAAGGTCCGGTCTCGGTGACCAAGATCGTCGACGGCGCCGAACTGCTGATCCCGATGGCGGGCCTCATCAACAAAGAAGATGAGCTGGCGCGTCTGGCGAAAGAAGTGGCGAAAATCGAAGGCGAGATTGGCCGCATCGAAAGCAAGCTGGCCAACGAAGGCTTTGTGGCCCGCGCGCCGGAAGCGGTGATCGCCAAAGAGCGCGAGAAGCTGGAAGGCTACGCGGAAGCGAAAGCGAAGCTGATTGAACAGCAGGCGGTGATCGCCGCGCTGTAACCCTCCCGCCCCTTGCCACCCGGCAAGGGGCGTTTTTATGAAACATCCTCGCTTGCGCTCTCCCCTGCCGCGATGTTATTAACATCATCATTCGTCTTTTTTGGGTAATGAGTCATTGTATGAATACGAGCGTCCCCGCGGCGACGTTGCTGCGTCGCATTACGGCGGCAGACAATCCCGCCATCGCCAGGGTCATCCGTCAGGTCTCCGCTGAATACGGCCTGACCGCCGATAAAGGCTATACGGTCGCCGACCCGAATCTCGATGAGCTGTATGAGCTCTACAGCCAGCCCGGCTCCGCCTACTGGGTGGTGGAGAAAGAGGGAGAAGTGGTTGGCGGCGGCGGCGTCGCGCCGCTCGCCTGCAGCGAGCCGGATATCTGCGAGCTGCAGAAAATGTATTTTATGACCAGCGCCCGCGGCCAGGGGCTGGCGAAGAAGCTGGCGCTGCTGGCGCTGGACTACGCCCGCGAGCAGGGCTTTAAACGCTGCTATCTGGAAACCACCGCCTTCCTGACGGAGGCGATCGGCTTATATGAGCATCTTGGCTTCGAACATATTGACGGTCCGCTGGGCTGCACCGGCCACGTGGACTGCGAAGTGCGGATGTTGAAAACGCTGTAGCGCCTCGATATCGCAGGCGTCCCCGGTAGCGCTACGCTTACCGGGGCTACAGTTCGGTAGCCCGGCTAAGCGCAGCGCGAGCCGGGGTATGTCCCGGATGGCACTGCTTGCACCTTACCCGTGCTCGCGGTGCCGTTTTTTTGTCGGGTGGCGGCTAACGCCTTACCCAACCTACTGCCCGTACTATTGCGAGCTGAAGCTCTCAACGCTATCTCTCCCCATGACTACTGAAACTGCCGGTATTAGTGGCTACCGGGGCTACAGGGGCCGAATAGCGTGGGCTACGCCGCCGCCGGCACGCCGCTGTGAAAGCGGAACTCAGCCTCCGGACGGAGGATCAGCGCCGCTTCCGCCTCGCCGAGCTGGCGTACCCGCTCGCTGATATCTTCTCCGGCAATCTTCTGCGCCAGATCCAGGTAGTCCTGATAGTGACGCGCTTCCGAGCGCAGCAGCGACAGATAGAACTTCTGCAGATCGTCGTCCAGCCACGGCGCCAGCGCCGCAAAGCGCTCGCAGGAGCGGGCCTCGATATAGGCGCCGCAGATGAGCTTGTCGATCAGCATCACCGGCTCATGTGAGCGTACCTCCCGTCGCATGCCGCGGGCATAGTTGCTGGCGGTGATTTTGACGTAGGGGATATCGCGCGCCAGCATCATCTCCCGCACTTGCCAGAAGTGATGCAGCTCCTCTTTAATCAGCAAAATCATGCTGTCCAGCAGCTGACGGCCCCACGGGTCATCGGTCTGCGGCATGGCGCTTTTGTTGATCCGCTTATGCAGAGCGACAAAATCCGGCTCCGGCCCCCGGCGGTAGGTGAAGTCTTCATACGGCTTCAGGCAGTCCAGAAGCTCATCGGCGTCGGCTTTATCCGCGACGTAGCGACGCACCAGCAGCATGGCGTTCTGCGCCGCTTTCAGTTCGCACACCATATGGTCGGTCAGCAGCAGCGGCAGGTTTTCCGGCTTGCGGGCTTCATCAATCCACGCCTGCGGCGTCGGGCAGTGCAGGAAGTTGATAATCGGGGAGAGTATCTGCGGGTAATCCATGGAAGTTCCTTGCTATACGGCGGCTGGCGCCGCCGTATCCATCTACAACATCTGCGACTTAGTGACGAACGCCATCGTCGTCTTCATCGACAAAATCTTCGTCATCATCGCCGTCTTCTTCGCCGTTCGGGTCCTCATAGTAGGTGCCCCAACCGTCATACTCGACGTCAAATTTTTCTGCCAGCGTCATCAGCTGTTCCACCTGGGCATCGATCAGTTCTGCGTTCAGGGCGCATTCGCTCAGAATATCGCAGCAGATGACCACTTCACCCTCTTCCACTTCCAGCTCTTCGGGCTCGGTTACTTCGTAGCCCAGCTTAAAGGCTTCCACCGCCACTTTCTCCAGGGTTTCGAAATCGTCTGCAGAGAGGTGATGCTCAATCGTGTACAGTGCGTCCGGATCGCTGCCATCCTCCAGCAGCTCTTCGATAATCAGACGCGTCTCTTCACGCTGTTCTTCCAGGTGTTCCGGGTTTGCCATGGCTCGTTCCTCATAATGTGCGGCAGTTATCCCTATTGTCACATACCGCCGTCATTGCCTCCACTTCTCAGTGAAAGATTTCGATCACAGACTTGCAAATGAATATTCATACATATAAATTGAATTTTAATTCAATTAGTGGCCTATGCCAGGTGAGGGAACCATGTCTGCGTTTTACCAGAAGCATTTTTTAAAGTTACTCGATTTTACGCCTGCAGAAATCACCGCCCTGCTCGAGCTGGCGGCAAAGCTGAAAGCCGATAAGAAAAACGGTATCGAAGTCCAGAAACTGGCAGGGAAAAACATCGCGCTCATCTTCGAAAAAGACTCAACCCGTACACGATGCTCTTTCGAAGTTGCCGCATACGATCAGGGCGCCCGCGTGACCTACCTGGGGCCAAGCGGCAGCCAGATTGGCCATAAAGAGTCGATCAAGGACACCGCCCGCGTGCTCGGACGGATGTACGACGGCATTCAGTATCGCGGCCACGGCCAGGAAGTGGTGGAGACCCTGGCGCAATATGCCGGCGTGCCGGTATGGAACGGCCTCACCAACGAGTTCCACCCTACCCAGCTGCTGGCGGACCTGCTGACCATGAAAGAGCACCTGCCGGGCAAAGCCTTTAACCAGATGACGCTGGTCTACGCCGGCGACGCGCGCAACAACATGGGCAATTCGATGCTGGAAGCCGCGGCGCTGACCGGTCTGGATCTGCGCCTGGTGGCGCCCTCGGCCTGCTGGCCGGAGGCCGCGCTGGTGGAAACCTGTACCGCGCTGGCGAAACAGCAGGGCGGCAACATCACCCTGACGGAAGATATCGCCGCGGGGGTGAAAGGCGCCGATTTTATCTATACCGACGTCTGGGTCTCAATGGGCGAGGCGAAGGAAAAATGGGCCGAACGTATCGCCCTGCTGCGCGACTATCAGGTTAACAGCGCGATGCTGGCGCTGACCGGCAATCCGCAGGTCAAGTTCCTCCACTGCCTGCCGGCGTTCCATGACGACCAGACCACTCTGGGCAAACAGATGGCGGCCGATTACGGCCTGCACGGCGGCATGGAAGTGACTGACGAGGTGTTTGAGTCGGCGGCAAGCGTGGTCTTTGACCAGGCGGAAAACCGGATGCACACCATCAAAGCGGTGATGGTGGCGACGCTGAGCAAATAGTCCTTCGCTCGCCGTCAAATCCCGGATCGCTCAGCGCGTATCCGGGATACCGCCCGTCAGGGCGCTGCGTTACGCCATCAGCATCTTCACCACCGCTTTGCGCACTTTCGCCGGCGCGCCCACGGCGCACAGCGGTTTATGCACTTCCCCGGGATAAAACACCACAAAGTCCCCTTCGTTAAGGATCACCGTTTGCTCCTGCGTCCCCTCCGCCAGGAAAGCGATGTCTTTCTCCGCCAGCCAGTCGGTCTGCGGCTCTCCTGCCGGCAAGGTGCTGAAGGTCATCCCCTCGCTGCCGCGGAGCACAATCTGGATATCAAGATAGCGGACATGATATTCCGCGCGGCGTGCGGCCTGCGGCTCGGTGGTGTCTTCGGAAATCAGATAAAACAGGTTGTCGCCGTCGATATCGTGTTTACCCAGCGGCGTCGCCTCGCTGACATGGGCGATAACGTGTTCGATAGCCTCGCGCAGCGCGGCCGGCAGCCACGGCTGCAGATGGTGGATATTGCCAATAATCATCGCTTACCTCAAATATAAAACAACATTTCATTTTTGCGTTTTATACCCCCATCACCGCTGCCATACCAGTACAGTTTCATGGTTCTTTGCGCTGGCGCACTTTTCTGCAGGCAAACGATTACCTGATTGTGAATGAATCGCTTGATCGTCATAACGGTCTGCGTATAATGCCAGTCGTTTTGCCGGGAGGAAGCATGGCCAATTGCGTACGACATTCTGTCTTAGCGCGTCTCAATGCAGACGCTGGCCTGCCGTTTTTCTTTCCGTTGCTCATTGGATTCCCGAAGCCCCTTATTTAAGGGGCTTTTTTTTTGCCCAGGCGTCAGGAGATAAGCATGGCTAACCCGCTATATCAAAAACATATCATTTCCATAAACGATCTCAGCCGCGAAGACCTCGAACTGGTGCTGGCGACGGCGGCAAAGCTGAAAGCCAATCCACAACCCGAGCTGCTGAAGCATAAGGTTATCGCCAGCTGTTTCTTTGAAGCCTCGACCCGCACCCGCCTCTCTTTTGAAACCTCGATGCACCGCCTGGGGGCCAGCGTGGTCGGCTTTTCCGACAGCGCCAACACCTCGCTGGGCAAAAAAGGGGAAACGCTGGCGGATACCATCTCCGTCATCAGCACCTACGTTGACGCCATCGTGATGCGTCATCCGCAGGAGGGCGCGGCCCGTCTGGCGACCGAATTCTCCGGCGGCGTGCCGGTACTGAACGCTGGCGACGGCGCTAACCAGCACCCGACCCAAACCCTGCTCGACCTGTTCACCATTCAGGAGACCCAGGGCCGCCTCGAAAACCTCAACGTGGCGATGGTCGGCGATCTGAAGTATGGCCGTACCGTCCACTCCCTGACCCAGGCGCTGGCCAAGTTCAGCGGCAACCGCTTCTACTTCATCGCCCCGGACGCGCTGGCCATGCCGCAATACATCCTCGATATGCTGGATGAAAAAGGTATCGCCTGGAGCCTGCATAGCGCCATCGACGACGTAATGGCGGAAGTGGATATTCTGTACATGACCCGCGTGCAGAAAGAACGTCTGGATCCGTCGGAATATGCCAACGTCAAAGCGCAGTTCGTCCTGCGCGCCGCCGACCTTGAAGGGGCGCGCGCTAACATGAAGGTGCTGCACCCGCTGCCGCGCATTGACGAAATCACCACCGATGTCGATAAAACGCCGCACGCCTGGTACTTCCAGCAGGCCGGTAACGGCATCTTCGCCCGCCAGGCGTTACTGGCACTGGTACTGAATAGCGAGCTGGCTCTGTAAGGGGGAAATGAGAGATGACACACGACAATAAACTGCAGGTAGAAGCGATCAAACGCGGCACCGTGATCGACCACATTCCGGCGCAGGTCGGCTTTAAGCTGCTCACCCTGTTCAAACTGACCGAAACCGACCAGCGCATCACCATCGGCCTGAACCTGCCCTCCGGCGAGATGGGCCGCAAAGACTTGATTAAAATCGAGAACACCTTCCTGACCGACGAGCAGGTTAACCAGCTGTCGTTATACGCCCCGCAGGCGACGGTAAACCGCATTGATGATTACGAAGTGGTGGGCAAATCCCGCCCGAGCCTGCCGGATCGTATCGACAGCGTGCTGGTCTGCCCGAACAGTAACTGTATCAGCCACGCCGAACCGGTTTCTTCCAGTTTTGCAGTGAAAAAGCGCGCTGATGACATCGCACTCAAATGTAAATACTGCGAAAAAGAGTTTTCTCATTATGTGGTGCTGGCCAACTAAATGCGGTTGGTATTGGTGGTAGGCCTCCCTATAATGGCTACCACCCTACGCTTCGTCCTTCAGGCGGCGTCTGCGCCGGCGATACAGCGCTTATCGCCTGGCGGCAACCTGAATGATTTTGCGTAACATTACTCAGTTCATCTGGAGATAACATGAGCAAAACTATTGCGACGGAAAATGCACCAGCAGCGATTGGCCCATACGTTCAGGGCGTTGACCTCGGCAGCATGATCATCACCTCTGGCCAAATCCCGGTCGACCCGAAAACCGGCAGCGTTCCGGAAGACGTGTCCGCACAGGCGCGCCAGTCGCTGAACAACGTGAAAGCGATCGTTGAAGCCGCTGGCCTCACCGTCGGCGATATCGTCAAGACCACCGTTTTCGTCAAAGACCTCAACGATTTCGCTACCGTTAACGCCACTTACGAAGCGTTCTTCACCGAGCACAACGCCACCTTCCCGGCGCGCTCCTGCGTTGAAGTGGCGCGTCTGCCGAAAGATGTGAAGATCGAGATCGAAGCCATCGCCGTGCGTCGCTGATCGCTAACCTCGGCATGAAAAAAGGCAGCCCGCAGGCTGCCTTTTTTACGTGGGTCATCCGTAAACCTTCCCCTCATTGCCAGCCGTAGCGGCGGCTGTAGAAGCCTTTGACGGTTTGGGTCAGCACCATATAGCCCGCCAGGATCGCCACCAGCCACGGGAAGTAGCTCAACGGCAGAGCCTGCAGCTGCAGATAGCCCGCCAGCGGCGAGAACGGCAGCGCGATCCCCACCGCCATCACCACCAGGGTCATGGCGAACAGCGGCCAGGCGGCGCGGCTCTGGACGAACGGAATGCGCCGGGTGCGGATCATGTGCACAATCAGCGTTTGCGACAGCAGCCCCTCGATAAACCAGCCGGACTGGAACAGGGTCTGCATCTCCACGGTATTGGCGTGGAACACCCACCACATCAGGCCGAAGGTGAGGATATCGAAAATCGAGCTGATCGGGCCGAAAAAGACCATAAAGCGCCCGAGATCGGCCGGGTTCCAGCGCTGCGGTTTGCGGATCTGTTCATCATCGACGTTATCGAACGGGATCGCCACCTGGGAGACATCGTACAGCAGGTTTTGAATCAACAGGTGCAGCGGCAGCATCGGCAGAAACGGCAGGAAGGCGCTGGCCACCAGCACGCTGAAGACGTTGCCGAAGTTGGAGCTGGCGGTCATTTTGATGTACTTAAGCATGTTGGCGAAGGTGCGGCGGCCTTCGATCACCCCCTCCTCCAGCACCATCAGGCTCTTCTCCAGCAGAATGATATCCGCCGCCTCGCGGGCAATATCCACCGCGCCGTCGACCGAGATGCCGATGTCCGCCGCGCGCAGCGCCGGGGCGTCGTTGATGCCGTCGCCCATAAAGCCCACCACGTGGCCTTCGCGTTTCAGCAGCGTCACGATACGCTCCTTATGCAGCGGCGCCAGGCGGGCGAAGAGCGTGGTGCGTTTCGCCAGCGCCGCCAGCTCGTCGTCGCTCATCGCTTCAATCTGGCTGCCAATCACCACTTCGCCAGCATCCAGCCCCACTTCATGGCACACCTTGGCCGCCACCAGCTCGCTGTCGCCGGTGAGGATCTTCACCGTGATGCCGCTGGCTTTTAATGCTTTCAGCGCCGGAGCGGTGGTCTCTTTCGGCGGATCGAGGAAGGCGATGTAGCCTTCCAGGATCAGGTCCGACTCATCGGCGCGCTGGTAGTCGCCTTCGCGGGCCGGCAGATATTTGGTCGCCACCGCCACCACCCGCAGCCCCTGCCGGTTGAGGGTGTCGGTCACCCGGCGAATGCGGCGCAGCATGGTGTCGTCCAGCGGCACGATATCGCCGTTGTAGCGCACCTGGGTTGAGACGTTGAGGATCTCCTGCAGCGCCCCTTTGCAGATCAGCTGATGCGCGTCGTCCTGCTCTTTCACCACCACCGACATGCGGCGGCGTTCGAAGTCGAAGGGGATCTCATCTACCTTCTGCCAGCGCGCCGCCAGCCCGCGGGCGGCTTCCAGCTCAACGCCCTCCAGCACCGCGGTGTCGAGCAGGTTTTTCAGGCCGGTCTGGTAGTGGCTGTTGAGCCAGGCGGCATGCAGTACCCGCTCGCTGACCTTGCCGGAGACGTCGGTATGGTTCTCCAGTACGATTTTATCCTGGGTCAGGGTGCCGGTTTTATCGGTGCAGAGGATGTCCATCGCGCCAAAATTCTGAATGGCGTCGAGGTGCTTCACGATAACCTTTTGCTTCGACAGCTTCACCGCCCCGCGCGCCAGCGTCGAGGTGACGATCATCGGCAGCATCTCCGGCGTCAGGCCGACCGCCACCGACAGCGCGAACAGCGCCGCCTCCCACCAGTCGCCTTTGGTGTAGCCATTGATCAGCAGCACCACCGGGGCCATCACCAGCATAAAGCGGATCAGCAACATGCTCACCCGACTGATGCCTTTCTGGAAGGCGTTCGGCTCGCTCTCCTGCTCGCTGACGCGGCCGGCCAGTTGACCAAACCAGGTGTGGCCGCCGGTGGCGAAGACGATGGCCTGCGCCGAGCCGCTCACCACGTTGGTGCCCATAAAGCACAGGGTGTCGCACTCCAGCGGGTTCTGCTGCAGCGGATCGCGGCTGCGGGCCACTTTCTCCACCGGCAGCGATTCGCCGGTCAGCGAGGCCTGGGCGACGAACAGATCCCGCGCCTGCAGGATACGCAGGTCGGCCGGGATCATGTCTCCCGCCGATAGCCTGATGATGTCGCCCGGCACCAGCTGGTCGATAGGCAGTTCCAGCCAGCGGCTCTCCCCCTGCTCGTTGACCACCCGCAGCACGGTGGCGGTATTGCTCACCATCGCCTTCAGCGCATCCGCCGCTTTGGTCGAGCGCGCCTCCTGGATGAAGTTGAGCAGCGTCGAGATCCCCACCATCAGGGCGATAACCCCGGCGGCGAACAGATCCTCGGTGGAATAAGAGACGATGCCGAGCACCGTCAACAGCAGATTGAACGGGTTGCGGTAGCAGGTCCACAGATGCACCCACCACGGCGAGGGCTTCTGCGCCGGGATCTGGTTGTCACCGTGTTTGAGGATTTTCGCCGCCACTTCGCCTTCATTGAGCCCTTCTGGGTGGCTGTCAAAGGCGCGCCAGATCTCCTGGTCGTCCATCGCCGCCACGTCCAGACACTGTTTGCCCAGCGACTCAGGAATGGGGCCGCTCGCCAGATGACGGGCGTCCGGCAGCGGATCGCGCTGGACTAAACGGCGTGGCAGATGGCGGCTAAGCTGTGCGAACAGCTGCCGGGTATAATTTTTCAGCATAAACAGTCCCTCCGCGCTCGCCAAAGCGAACGCAGCGTTGCCGACGGGCGTAGCAAAACCTACCTGTCAGGCATGTTATTTTTATGGCAGGGACATCAAGGACGTCACTGCTTTACGCTTTCCGGTAAAGCAGTGTTAAACAAGCTTACCGGAAAGAAAGGTTGCTCCATCGAGGATGAGGAGTGGGATCGGGGTCCATAACTATCTCCGGTAAGTGAATATAAACGGCGCGGATTATAGCGCCCTCGTTAAGGATTGTGTGGCAATAATGGCGATGATAAACCCGCGCAACTAAACCGAACGTAAACCAGACTTTGCTCATTGCGGTTTGGTTGAGTAGCATTATGCTCACTTCTACCCCCTGACGAGAATTCCGCATGCAGAACCGGCTGACCATCAAAGATATCGCGCGCTTAAGCGGCGTAGGGAAATCAACGGTATCCCGCGTCCTCAACAACGAGAGCGGGGTCAGCGAACGGACCCGCGAGCGCGTCGAAGCGGTGATGCAGCAGCACGGTTTCTCGCCCTCCCGCTCCGCCCGCGCCATGCGCGGCCAGAGCGATAAAGTGGTGGCGATTATCGTCACCCGTCTCGATTCGCTGTCGGAAAACCTCGCCGTGCAGACCATGCTGCCCGCCTTTTATGAGCAGGGTTACGACCCGATTATGATGGAGAGTCAGTTCTCCCCGGGGCTGGTGGAGGAGCATCTCGGCATGCTCGCCCGGCGTAATATTGACGGCGTGGTACTGTTCGGTTTTACCGGCATCGACGAGGCGATGCTCGCCCCCTGGCGCGACACCCTGGTGCTGATGGCCCGCGACGCCCCCGGCTTCGCCTCGGTGTGCTATGACGACGAGGGGGCCATCACGCTGCTGATGCAGCGGCTCTACGATCGCGGACATCGCCACATCAGCTTCCTTGGCGTACCGCACAGCGACGTCACCACCGGCGAACGCCGACATCTCGCCTACCTCGCCTTCTGTAAAAAGCATCGTCTGACGCCCACCGCCGCCCTGCCGGGGCTGGGCATGAAGCAGGGGTATGACACCGTCGCCAGCGTGTTGACGGCCGAGACCAGCGCCCTGGTCTGCGCCACCGATACCCTCGCTCTCGGCGCCAGCAAATATCTCCAGCAGCAGGGCCGCGATGCGCTGCAGCTCGCCAGCGTCGGCAGCACGCCGCTGATGAAGTTTCTCCACCCGGAAATATTGACCGTCGATCCGGGCTATGCCGAGTCCGGACGCCGGGCCGCCCGGCAGTTGATCGAGCAGATCGCCGGCAGCGTCGATCCCCGCCAGATCGTGATTCCCGCCGCCCTGAATTAATCTCGTTCGGGCGATTTATGTGATCGTCGCCGGGTTTCGGGAACGTTCCCATTTTGCAAATTAAGCGGAACGGTTAGGATGCCCTCAAGGTAAAAACGGCATCTCTCCCCTCTGTTTTTGAGGCTTCATCATGAGCAAAGTAAACCAGCAGGACATCGATAAACTGATCGAACTGGTGGGCGGGCGCGGTAACATCGCCACCGTCAGCCACTGTATTACCCGTTTGCGCTTTGTGCTGAACGACCCGGCCATCGCCAGACCAAAAGAGATTGAGCAGCTGCGCATGGTGAAGGGATGCTTCACTAACGCCGGCCAGTTCCAGGTGGTCATCGGCACCGAGGTGGGCGATTACTACAAAGCCCTGCTGGCGACGACTGGCCAGACTTCCGCCGATAAAGAGCAGGTCAAACAGGCCGCGCGGCAAAATATGAAGTGGCATGAACAGCTGATCTCGCACTTCGCCGAGATCTTCTTCCCACTGCTGCCGGCGCTGATCAGCGGCGGTCTGATCCTCGGTTTCCGCAACGTCATCGGCGACCTGCCCATGAGCAATGGCCAGACGCTGGCCCAGATGCACCCGTCGCTGAAAACCATCTATGACTTCCTGTGGCTGATTGGCGAGGCGATCTTCTTCTATCTGCCGGTGGGGATCTGCTGGTCGGCGGTGAAGAAGATGGGCGGTACGCCGATCCTCGGGATCGTCCTTGGCGTTACCCTGGTGTCCCCGCAGCTGATGAACGCCTATCTCCTCGGCCAGCAGGTGCCGGAGGTGTGGAACTTCGGCCTGTTTACCATTGCCAAAGTCGGCTACCAGGCGCAGGTGATCCCGGCCCTGCTGGCTGGCCTGGCCTTAGGCTTTATCGAGACGCGCCTCAAGCGCATTGTGCCGGACTACCTCTACCTGGTCATTGTCCCGGTCTGCTCGCTGATCCTGGCGGTATTCCTCGCGCACGCCATTATCGGTCCGTTCGGCCGCCTGATCGGCGACGGCGTGGCCTTCGCGGTGCGCCATCTGTTAACCGGCAGCTTTGCGCCGATCGGCGCCGCGCTGTTTGGCTTCCTCTACGCGCCGCTGGTGATAACCGGCGTCCACCAGACCACCCTCGCCATCGATATGCAGATGATCCAAAGCATGGGCGGCACCCCGGTGTGGCCGCTGATTGCGCTGTCCAACATTGCCCAGGCGTCGGCGGTGGTCGGCATCATCATCGCCAGCCGCAAGCAGAATGAACGTGAAATCTCGGTGCCGGCGGCGATCTCCGCCTATCTCGGGGTCACCGAGCCGGCAATGTACGGTATCAACCTGAAGTACCGCTTCCCGATGCTGTGCGCAATGATCGGCTCTGGCCTCGCCGGCCTGCTGTGCGGCCTGAACGGCGTGCTGGCGAACGGCATCGGCGTCGGCGGCCTGCCGGGGATCCTCTCCATCCAGCCTACCTACTGGCAGGTGTACGCCATGGCGATGGCCATCGCGGTGGTGGTGCCGATTATCCTCACCACCGTGGTGTATCAGCGCAAGTACCGTCAGGGCACCTTGCAGATTGTCTAACTTCTTCTTTCGGGGCGCCTTTGGCGCCCCTCGTTGCAGCAGGAAAGTACTATGAATCAACTCCCCCACTGGTGGCAAAACGGCGTTATTTATCAAATCTATCCGAAGAGTTTTCAGGATACCACCGGCAGCGGTACCGGCGACCTGCGCGGCGTCACCTCCCGCCTCGACTATCTGCAAAAGCTTGGGGTAGACGCCATCTGGCTGACGCCGTTCTACGTCTCTCCGCAGGTGGATAACGGCTACGACGTGGCGAACTACACCGCCATCGATCCCTCCTACGGCACGATGGCCGACTTTGACACCCTGGTGGCGGAGGCGAAGGCCCGCGGGATCCGCATCGTGCTGGATATGGTGCTGAACCATACCTCGACCGAACACGAATGGTTCCGTCAGTCGCTGAATAAGGAAAGCCCCTACCGTCAGTTCTATATCTGGCGCGATGGCGAACCGGACGCCCTGCCGAACAACTGGCGCTCCAAGTTTGGCGGCAACGCCTGGCAGTGGCACGCCGACAGCGGGCAGTATTATCTGCACCTGTTCGCCATTGAGCAGGCGGATCTCAACTGGGAGAATCCGGCGGTGCGCGCCGAGCTGAAAAAGGTCTGCGAATTCTGGGCCGACCGCGGCGTCGACGGTCTGCGCCTCGACGTGGTCAACCTGATCTCAAAAGACCAGACCTTTCCCTGCGATCTGGACGGGGATGGCCGCCGCTTCTATACCGACGGCCCGCGGGTGCATGAGTTCCTGCAGGAGATGAGCCGCGATGTCTTCACCCCGCGTAACCTGATGACCGTCGGCGAGATGTCTTCCACCTCGCTGGAACACTGCCAGCAGTACGCCGCGCTGGACGGCCGCGAGCTGTCGATGACCTTTAACTTCCACCATTTAAAAGTCGATTATCCCGGAGGGGAGAAGTGGACCCTCGCCCGCCCGGACTATGTGGCGCTGAAGGCGCTGTTCCGCCACTGGCAGCAGGGGATGCACAACCGGGCATGGAACGCGCTGTTCTGGTGTAACCACGATCAGCCGCGCATCGTCTCGCGCTTTGGCGACGAAGGCGCGTACCGGGTGCCGGCGGCGAAGATGCTGGCGATGGTGCTGCACGGCATGCAGGGCACGCCCTATATTTATCAGGGCGAAGAGATCGGCATGACCAATCCGCACTTCAACAGCATCAGCGATTATCGCGACGTCGAGAGCCACAATATGTTTATCGAACGTGCGGCGCAGGGGCAAAGCCCGGACGAACTGCTGGCAATCCTTGCCAGCAAATCGCGCGACAACAGCCGCACGCCGATGCCGTGGCATAGTGGCGAGAACGGTGGCTTTAGCGACGGTGAGCCGTGGATCGGCCTTGGCGATAACTACCGGGAGATCAACGTCGAGGCGGCGCTGGCGGACCCCGATTCGGTGTTTTATGTCTATCAGCAGCTGATTACGCTGCGTAAAACCCTGCCGCTGCTGACCTGGGGCGATTATCAGGATCTCCTGCCTGACCATCCGTCGCTGTGGTGTTATCGCCGTCAGTGGCAGGGACAAACGCTGGTGGTCGCCGCCAACCTGAGCCGCGACCTGCAGACCTGGCAGCCAGAGGAGGCACCAGGCGACTGGAAGATGATTATCAGCAACTATGCCGAGACCACGCCCCGCCCGACCGGGCTGACGCTGCGGCCGTTCGAAGCGGTATGGTGGCTACAGGCGTAAGGTATCCCCTGCCCTCCCGAGATGAGAATGTCATGCCTGGCGCCGGTGGCGAACGCCAGGTATTTTTGCTTATTTTCCAGCCAGATAAATTTACATTTATCGCCAGCGCCCATCATCCGTACTCTCACCTTTTTACCTTGTTCTGGGTCAATAAAATCGCAAACATCTTTGATGCAAATCACTACATATAGAACTTAAAATGCGTCCCGGCCCTACATGTTGTATTAATCGTCTATTATGTCACCATATCTTGTCGATGTCTGGCGGTGATGAGATGTGGATAAAACGGGCCGGATCTGAAGGCAAACAGCACGAGCCGTAGCGCGCAGCGCCTTCGGGATAACCTCCGCCTCTGTGGATAACCTGTTCTATATATGGAGTGATCATGACACCGCATGTGATGAAACGTGATGGCTGTAAAGTGCCGTTCAAGTCAGAGCGCATTCAGGAAGCAATTCTGCGTGCAGCTAAAGCAGCGGGAGTCGATGACGCAGACTATTGCGCCACCGTCGCAGAAGTCGTTAGCCAACAAATGCAGGGCCGCGCCCAGGTCGACATCAATGAGATCCAGACCGCGGTGGAAAACCAGCTGATGTCCGGCCCCTATAAGCAGCTGGCGCGCGCCTATATTGAGTATCGCCATGACCGCGATAGCCAGCGTGAGAAGCGCGGCCGCCTCAATCAGGAGATCCGCGGTCTCGTCGAGCAGACCAACTCCGCGCTGCTCAACGAAAACGCCAACAAGGACAGTAAAGTCATCCCGACCCAGCGCGACCTGCTGGCCGGTATCGTCGCCAAGCACTACGCCCGGCAGCACCTGCTGCCTCACGATGTGGTGATGGCCCACGAACGCGGCATGATCCACTATCATGACCTCGATTACTCGCCCTTTTTCCCGATGTTTAACTGCATGCTGATCGACCTGAAAGGCATGCTGACCCAGGGCTTTAAGATGGGCAACGCGGAGATCGAGCCGCCGAAGTCTATCTCTACCGCCACCGCGGTGACAGCGCAGATCATCGCCCAGGTCGCCAGCCATATTTACGGCGGCACCACCATTAACCGCATCGATGAAGTGCTGGCGCCGTTCGTCAGCGAAAGCTTTAACAAGCATCGCAAAATCGCCGAAGAGTGGCAGATCCCGGATGCCGAAGGCTATGCCCGCGCCCGTACCGAAAAAGAGTGCTACGACGCCTTCCAGTCGCTGGAGTATGAGGTTAACACGCTGCATACCGCCAACGGCCAGACGCCGTTCGTCACCTTCGGGTTCGGCCTTGGCACCAGCTGGGAATCGCGGCTGATCCAGCAGTCGATTCTGCGTAACCGCATTGCCGGCCTCGGTAAAAACCGTAAGACCGCGGTGTTCCCGAAACTGGTGTTCGCGATCCGTGACGGCCTGAACCATAAGTTCGGCGATCCGAACTACGACATCAAACAGCTGGCGCTGGAGTGCGCCAGCAAGCGCATGTACCCGGATATCCTCAACTACGACCAGGTGGTGAAGGTTACCGGGTCGTTTAAAACGCCGATGGGCTGCCGCAGCTTCCTCGGGGTGTGGGAAAACGAGAACGGCGAGCAGGTGCACGATGGGCGCAATAACCTCGGCGTTATCAGCCTCAACCTGCCGCGCATCGCCCTGGAAGCGAAAGGCGACGAAGCCGCCTTCTGGGCGCTGCTGGACGAGCGCCTGCAGCTGGCGCGCAAAGCGCTGATGACCCGTATTGCCCGCCTGGAAGGGGTAAAAGCGCGCGTGGCGCCGATCCTCTATATGGAAGGGGCCTGCGGCGTGCGACTGAAAGCCGACGACGACGTCTCCGAGATTTTCAAAAACGGCCGGGCGTCGATTTCGCTGGGCTATATCGGTATCCATGAAACTATCAATGCGCTGTACGGCAACCAGCATATGTACGACAGCGAGGCGCTGCGCGAGAAGGGTGTGGCCATCGTCCAGCGCCTGCGCGACGCCGTCGATTTGTGGAAGGAAGAGACCGGCTACGGCTTTAGCCTGTACAGCACGCCGAGCGAAAACCTGTGCGATCGCTTCTGCCGTCTCGATACCGCCGAGTTTGGCGTGGTGGAAGGGGTGACCGACAAAGGTTACTACACCAACAGCTTCCACCTCGACGTGGAGAAGAAGGTCAACCCGTACGACAAGATCGATTTTGAAGCGCCGTATCCGCCGCTGGCCAACGGGGGCTTCATTTGCTACGGCGAATACCCGAACATCCAGCACAACCTGAAGGCGCTGGAGGACGTGTGGGATTACAGCTATCAGCATGTGCCGTATTACGGAACCAATACGCCGATCGATGAGTGCTACGAGTGTGGTTTCACCGGCGAGTTCGAGTGCACCAGCAAGGGCTTTACCTGCCCGAAATGCGGTAACCACGACGCCTCCCGCGTTTCCGTTACACGCCGGGTGTGCGGCTACCTCGGTAGCCCGGACGCGCGTCCGTTCAACGCCGGCAAGCAGGAAGAAGTGAAGCGCCGCGTTAAACACCTGGGCAATGGGCAGATCGGTTAAAGAACAATGCGCTTTTCCCGGATAGCGGCGCGCAGCGCCTTATCCGGGCTACCACTCCTGCGCAGAGTTCTCACCCTCACCCTACCCCTCTCCCTCAAGGGAGAGGGAATCGTTCGAGCACGCCGTTGAGCCCGGCGCGGATTTTCCCCCTCTCCCCATGGGAGAGGGCCGGGGTTAGGGCATCAGCCCCTGGTAGCCCGGCCGAGCGCAGCGACGCCGGGAGCCGTTCCCTTTACAAATGCACAGCACCTCCGTTTTCGCAAAGCAATTAGCGTCAGAGCAAGGCGGCAAACGAAGGAATCCCCGGGAGCGTACATTAAGTACGTGACTGGGGTGAGCGAGCGCAGCCAACACCGCTATGGCGTTAATTGAGAAGCGAAAAATGAATTACCATCAGTACTACCCGGTAGATATTGTCAACGGCCCCGGCACCCGCTGCACCCTGTTTGTCTCCGGCTGCGTCCATGAGTGCCCAGGCTGCTACAACAAAAGCACCTGGCGGGTGAATTCCGGCATGCCCTTCACGACCGAGATGGCCGACCGCATCATTGCCGACCTCAACGATACCCGCATCAAGCGCCAGGGGATTTCACTCTCCGGCGGCGATCCGCTGCATCCGCAAAACATCGCGGAGATCTTAAAGCTGGTTCAGCGCGTGCGCGCCGAATGCCCCGGTAAAGATATCTGGGTCTGGACCGGCTATAAGCTGGAAGAGCTGAATGAGGCGCAGATGCAGGTGGTGAACCTGATCAACGTGCTGGTCGACGGTAAGTTTGTGCAAGATTTAAAAGACCCGGCGCTGATCTGGCGCGGCAGCAGCAACCAGGTCGTGCATCATTTGCGATAGCGTTTAGAGCCGTTTATTCGCCTGATGATAAACGGCCGCTTTCTCTCTTTTGCCAATGGCAATAACGTAAACCACCACCACACTATCTCGTACTTGATACACCAGCCGATAACCTGACGCCTTAAGCTTGATTTTGTAGCAATCCGGCAAATCGCTCAGCCTGGCCGACTCAATTCGCGGATTCTGCACAATCTGCTGGAGCTTATTTTTGAACTGTTTTTTGACCGTCTCGCCAAGCTGCCATTCGCGCCAGGCTCGTGGATCAAACTCCAGTTCATAGGTCATCCAGACTCACCTTAACCCCCGGCCGTGGGTTTTCCAGCCGCTCGCGAACGGTGCGTAACAACGCCGCTTCGCCATCGCTGATGGTCATACTTTTCACCGGCATGCGGCCATTTTCCGCAATGTATTGAAACAGCAGGCGTACCGCCTCCGTTGGCGTCATATCGAGTTTCTCCAGCACGGCATAAGCCTCTTTTTTGAGTTTATCATCCAGCCGAACGTTGAGCGTGGCCATTATGCCTCCAGAAAGGGATATTTTGTAATGCATTATAGCATTACATTTGAATTACACTCGAATCTGGAAAACGCCTCTCAAAACCGGCTGACGCATTCCATCGCCACCGTTTTAAACTCATCGAAGCTGCGGGTCGTGGCGAGGCGGCTCATGGCGCGCTCGCGCAGGAAAGTAACGAAAATATCGTAGATCGCCATCGCCTCTTCATACTCGCGCTTGCTGATAGCGAGCAGGAAGATGATATGGGCGGTTTCGTCCCCCCAGGCGATGCCCTGCGGAGCGATAACGGTATAGACCACCGTCTTTTTCGCCAGCAGACCCAGGGAGTGCGGTAGCGCAATACCGTCGCCGAGCATGGTGCTGACGATCGCTTCACGCTCCACCACCGAAGCATGAAACTCCGCATCGACGAAGCCTTCCTCCAGCAGCTGCTGACACAGTTCGGCGAATAGCGTTTGCTGATCCATCGGCGTGTCGATCACCCGGAAATGGGCGGCATCGAAGTACTTATTCAGCATCCACGGACGGGTGCGGTCCACCAGCACCAGCTTGCCGATCTGATCCAGTTGATAGTCAGTGGGGAACGGCGCGATGGTCACTACCGGCTTGTCTTTTTCGCTGATCCGCACCGTGGAGATAACAAAATCCGCCTCGATCGCGTCCCGCTGTTCGTACTCGCGCTGGGAAATAGTGGCGGCGATCTCCAGCTGCGGATATTTGCGCTGCAGGATCGCCTCAATCATCCGCACCATCGCATTGCTGGTATCGCACACCAGCAGCACCTGCGGCTGACGCTGGTAGCCGATGTTGTAGTGGCGCTCCAGCCCGACGCCGATATGCAGCACCAGAAAACCGATTTCGTTTTCGCTAATGGTATAAGGCGTGTATTTGCCCCAGCTGGAGACCGCGGCGAGGGTCATATCCCAGGCCATCGGGTAGTGCTGTTTGATGTTATCCAGCAGCGGATTGGGGATCATGATCTGGTAGCGTACGCGGGTGATCATGGTCTTTATGTGGGTCAGCAGATCGGCGTGCAGCTGGGCATCGTCCAGCAGATTGTAGTTATACTGGCTGTTGATGTAGCGCAGGATGTAGTTGACCAGCGCTTCGTCATCGTCGGCGCTGATGGTTTCCGGGTCCACGTCCTGTACCTGACGGGCGGCGATATGCACGCACAGCCACTCTTCTTCCGCGGGCGATAAAGGTTTACCGGCCAGCCGCTGCAGTTCGCCCGCCAGATCGCGCGCGGCATCACGGACGTTCTGCGCCACATCTTCAGCACTGAAATCCGCCAGCGGGTAGCCTTCGCTGACGCGGCGCACCACCACCGCCCCGTACAGGCAGATAAAGCGCTCGCCGACGTCGGTGAGGCGAATATGGTGCCGGGAGAGCGTCTCCTGCAGCACGGGCTCCAGCAGCGCTGGCACCTCCGCGGCAAAGGCCTCGGCGCCGATCGGCGGCGCGATACCGCCCTGCTGGGCCAGCTCCCACAGCAGGTCGGTGAGGCAGGCGCGAACCGATACCTCGCTGCCAAACAGCTTCATACCGTGGCGCGGGCGGGTTTCAAGGGTGAGCTGATAGCGCTGGAAGCGCTCGCGCACCTCGACCATATCGTTCTGCAGCGTGGCGCGGCTGACGAACCACTCATCCGCCAGGTCTTCCAGCTTGATGGAGAACGCCGATGTCAGAAAACGCACCAGCAGAAACGTGATGCGATCCTGGGCGGTACGCGGGACATGCTGCGCCTTCGGCGACGTCTCCTCCAGTGTCTGAAAGCTCGCCGGGTTATCAATTTTCAGCTGATAACCACTGCCGCGGTTAAGGATAAACTGCGCGCCATACTGCGCCAGTAGCGCATTCAGGGCGGTAATATCGGCGCGCACGGTACGGGTGGAAACCGACAGGCGTTGCGCCAGCTCATCCTGCGGCAGCGTTTCATTCCGCAGCAGGGTGAAGAGTTGCGCTAAGCGTTGGTTGGGAAATCGCATGTCAGTTCCTTGTGGTTACGGCTCAGGGTTGGGCGGATATCACCATCTGCGATGGGCTGCCGACCGGCGTGTAGTCTGAGACAAAGGTCAATTTGCCATCCTTCGGCGCCACGCTGAAGCGGGTAATATTATCGCTACGCTGGTTCATGACGTACAGCCACTGCCCCTGAGTATCCAGGGTCAGCGTGCGGGGGTAATCTCCGCGCGTCCAGATATCCTCCTGGTGGCTCAGGCGGCCATCGGCCTGCACCGTAAAGTGGGCGATGCTGTTATGCAGACGGTTGGCGACGTACAGCTGTTTGCCGTCGTTGCTCAGCGCCAGACCGGCGGCAAAGCTGGTGCCCTTATACTCTTTCGGCAGCGCGGAGACGGTTTTGCCTTCGCGCAGCAGACCGCTTTGCTGATCCAGATGATAGAAGGTCAGCGTCGACGCTTCTTCGTTAATCAGCCACAGGCCGTCGCCCTTTGGCGTAAAGACGAAGTGGCGCGGGCCGGCGCCCGGCGACGAAGCGGCGATAAATGGCGGTTCGTTCGGCGTCAGCTTGCCGCTGGCGCTATCCAGCCGGTACTGATAGATCCGATCCAGCCCCAGATCGGTAGAGTAAACGTATTTTCCGCTGGGATCGGCGGCGATCATATGGGCGTGCGGGCCATTGTGATCGCTGATGGCGAAGCTGCCCTCGACGGCCGCCGCCGGGCGTTCGGCCCCTGCCGGGCCTTCATCCTGATGCCTGTCCACCGCCTCACCCAGGCTACCATCTTCTTTGACCGGTAGCACGGCGATGCTGCCGCTGACGTAGTTGGCTACCAGCAGCTGTTTACCGTTTGGCGTCAGGGAGAGATAAACCGGCCCGGCGCCGCCGGAGGCGACCTGATTGAGTGCGGTCAGCTCACCGTTCTTCTCAATGCGCCACGCCTGCACCACGCCTTTCTCCACCTCGCTGGCGGCATACAG
This sequence comes from Klebsiella sp. GG_Kp173, assembly GCF_040062415.1. Lineage (NCBI taxonomy): Bacteria > Pseudomonadati > Pseudomonadota > Gammaproteobacteria > Enterobacterales > Enterobacteriaceae > Klebsiella > Klebsiella sp. GG_Kp173. The sequence goes on along the minus strand of NZ_JBEAFZ010000083.1, from coordinate 75,791 downwards.
CGTTTTGCCATCGCGCGAGACGGTCAGCTGCGCGGCGTTCGGCAACGAGCTCACCAGCGTCCTGTCACGTAGCGCGCCGGTGTGGCTATCAACGGTAAAGCGGTACAGACCTTCGCCATTGGGATTATAGGTGCCTACCCAGGCATAGTGAGTTTGCGCGGCGGCGGCGGCGGCAAACAGGGACAGTGAAGCGACAAGCAGATGACGAGCGACAGGCATAGCAACTCCTTGATGGTTCAGTGGGATAAGCTGCCCCTCACCCTTTGAGGGTGAGGGGCAAGGGCACTACTTCACTAACTGTTTGGTCATCTCCAGCAGCTGGCGAACATCGGCCGGGCGGGTGTTGCCGCTGGCCTTATCGATAATCGAGCTGTAGATATGCGGGATGATTTTGCTCACCCCGGCATCGAGGGCGATCTTCAGGATCGCGCTGTAGTTTTCCAGATCGATACCGCCGGTCGGCTCCAGCCAGAAATCGTGCGCGGCGCAGGCTTTGGCCACCGCCTCGAACTCGTCGCGGTGCTTCAGGCCGCCCATCGGGAAGTATTTGATGGAGCTGCCGCCCATATCTTTTAACAGCGCGATGGCGGTTTCCAGCGGCACAATCCCATCCGCCGCTCCGCTGCTCAGCGGGCCGGTGGAGATCTTCACCATACCCGGGGTGCCGGTGGGCGAGACCAGGCCGTTGACCACCGTTTCGTTCTGCCCGAGCAGCGCGCGGCTGGTGGCCACGCCGGTGAAGACCTGGTTGACGTGCTGCGGCTGCACCTGGCGAGAAATCTCGCTCACCATCGCCGACTGATTCGGATCCCCCGCGCCCAGCCCGACGGAGAGGGCGTTATCAATCAGCTTCGCGTAGTCGCGCATATCGGCCACCGCGCTGGCGACGTCCGGGTAATTTTTGGAGAGCACGCCGACCAGGACATGACCTTCCGCCGCGTCGTAGATTTCCCGAGCGTTGTCTTTGCTGCCCGCCAGGACGTTCAGGCACACGCGGTCACGGTAAAAGTTTGGGGTCAGTTTCATGCTTGTTTCTCCTTGTGCAGAACTTCCGCGATGCGACGGGCGACCACCGCCAGCTGCTGTGCGTTAACGCTGCGGACATCGGCTTCGATAATGCCTTCATTCGCTTTATAGCCGCGGAAGTAGATGGCGTATTCGCCTTGCTTCAGCGCGTTAACCAGATCGCCGGTCTTCACGCCGGTCACCGCTTCGTCGAATTTGATTTCGGCGCGGGCGATATCGCGGCCGGCGCTGTCCCATACCACACGGGCAGTGACGCCGTTGAGGGTGTTGAGCTGTTCGATAAACGGCGTCATCTTCGTCACCATCTCCTCACCGCTCTCTTTGCTCGTCATCAGGTAGTGTTCAATGGCGCAGGTCAGGCCGAGGATCCCCTCTTTCCCCACTTTCATCGCCCGGCCAATGCCCATCGACTGGCGTTTAACCCACTCAACGTACTGCGTTTTGCCGATCACCAGCCCGCTGGTCGGCCCTTCAATCGCTTTCGCGCCGCTGTAGATAACCAGGTCGGCGCCCATGCGGTAGTAGCACTGCAGATCTTCCTCCGCCGCCGCGTCGACGATCAGCGGTAAATGATGCTGACGCGCTACTTCCGCGGCCTGCGCGACGTTGAGCATGCTTTTCTGCACGCAGTGGTGGGATTTGATGTAGAGGATCGCCGCGGTGCGCGGGGTGATCGCCGCCGCCAGCTGTTCGGCAGAGCATTCGTTGGCGTAGCCCGCTTCCACCAGCTTACCGCCGCCCAGCGCCACCATGGTGCCGACCGGCGCGCCGAAGTTGACGTTGTGGCCCTTCGGCAGGACGATTTCGTTATTCTCTATCGGCGTAACGTGCAGGTTCTCCAGCAGCCAGTCGCTGTCTTTCACCAGCACCGCCGCCACCGACTGGGCAATCCCTGCCGACGCGCAGGAGACCACGGTCGCCCCTTCCACGTCCAGCAGCCTGGCGATGTACTCGCCGGTCTTATTCACCAGGTCTTTCATTTCAAAGTACTGGTTCATACCGGCCATCGCGGCTTCCACCACTTCCGGGCGCGGCGTGGAGACGCCCAGCGCCGTCATCCGGCCGGAAGCGTTAATAACTTGTTTTAAATGGTATTTTTCAAAAATCGAAGGCATGTTCCGCGCTCCCTTGTTCGGTCAGATAGCCTTTGCCCGCGCGGATCGCGGCCAGCGGCACCAGAATGTTGTCTGCCTGGAGGCTCTCTTTTTCGGCATCCACCAGCAGCGTTGGCTGGCGCTCCAGGCGAAATAGCGTTAGATCGGCGTCGAAACCCACTTCCAGCCGCCCTTTACGCGACAGGCGCAGCCCCTCGGCGGCGCTGACGGTCACGCAGTCAATCACCTGCGGCAGGGTCATGCCGATGGCGAGGAATTTCGACATCACCAGCGCCAGCGAACGCACCGGGCCGTCGATGCGGTTGCGGCAGTAAATATCCGAGCTGATGGTGTGCGGCAGAATGCCCAGCGCAATCACCCGGCGCGCCACTTCAAAGCTGAAGCTGGCGGTACCGTGGCCGACGTCAAGGCGCACGCCGCGGTGCAGGGCGCGGGTAATCGAACTGCGCAGTTCGCCGGCAGGATTCAAAATGCGGTTCGGCTTGCCGTTATAGCAGTGGGTAATGATGTCGCCGCGACTCAACAGCTCGGCAATTTCATCGAGGTTCGGCGGATTATTGCCGATGTGTACCATCAGCGGCAGATCGCCGTTTTCCTGCTGCATAGTCTTGGCGCGCGCCAGCGGCGTAATGCCGTTTTCGCCCACCACGCTGCTGCTCATCCGCGCCTTCAGGCCGACGATAAAGTCGGGATGGCGCTGCACCGCCTGCTTCACCGCCTCGGCGTCGATATTGGCCATATTGGCCAGTTCGTTCTGGGCAATCAGCCCGACGCGGGAGATATTGAGCAGGGCATAGACTTCCGTCACCGCTTTGCGGGTTAACTGGTAGAAGTCGTCCACATCGTCGGCGCCGGTGCTGCCAGCATCAATCACGGTGGTGACGCCGGTGGCGATGCCAACGCTGTCCGGCTCATCGTGATATATCGGCGAATTTGGGTAGCAGTGAACGTGGGAGTCAATCCAGCCGGCGCTGACGTAGCTGTTGCCCTGCAGATCGATGGTTTTACGGGAGGGCGCGCTAATCTCGCCCAGCGCCGCGATTTTCCCGTCCTGAATGGCGATATCAGTCAGGGTATCGTCGACGAGGCGCGCGCGGCGCAGGAGTAAATCAAACATAGCTATCTCCTGATGAAAGAGTGAATCTGTTGCCGGATGGCGGCGTACCGCCTTATCGGGCCTACACATCGCGCTGACCTGTAGGCCCGATAAGCGCAGCGCCATCGGGCGATTAGCTAATCGCCACCGGGAAGATCGAGCCGAGGATCATCGCGCCGAGGATGGCGCCACCGGTGATCGGTTTCTGCCAGATATAGAACAGCAGTGCGCCAACCAGCGAGCCGATCCCGATAGGAATCGAGGCGGTCATTGCGCTGAGGATAATCAACGGCCCCAGGAAGCGGCCGGAGGCGTTACCTGCGCCCATCATCACGTCGGCGCCGTAGGTGGAGTCGCTCTGGTTGATGGTGAACTTACGCGCCAGAATGATGATGTAGCCCACCGCCAGGCCGAGGATCAGGCCGGTTGCCAGCGAGGCGGCGAAGTTCGCCACCGGGAAGACAAAGCCCGCGCCGAGCAGCAGCGCCGGGACGCCAAGACCGATCCCGGTCTGAATAGCGCCGCCGATATCGAGGATCCCCACCAGCGACCCTTCGATGATGCGGGCGAACAGGAAGCTGGCGCCAAACGCCGCCACCGCGCCGTAAACGCCGGTATCAATCCCCGACTTCAGCATCGCCACGAAGGCGACTTCGTTAAAGGCGCCGATGCCGTACAGGTAGTACATGTGGGTCCCGGCGAAGACGCCGGAGGAGAGCAGGCCAACGAAGATCGGGAACGACCAGTCGGCATACCAAAAACCTTTATTCTGTTCCATTATCAGGCTCCCGTTATTTGCCGCTGAGTGAGTTGTGGATCATGTCCAGCCAGTTCGGCACGGTCAGATGGAAGGATTCGATCATCTTCATGTCGAAGCCGCGGAAGAAGCCGCTGAGGACGAACAGGGCGACAATGGCCACCATCATCACTTTGGTGACCCGGTTCCAGCCGCTCTCTTCAACGCCTTTGCCGATCAGAATACCCAGCACCAGCCCCGGTACGGCGTTGCCCATAATCAGCTGCGCCGCGCCGCCGAAGATGGTCGCCCAGAAGCCTGATTTTTTACCGGCGTCGATCGCCGCCAGCCAGAAGATCACCGGCATCACGGTGTTCACCAGCAGGTTTGCCGCCGGTACCAGTACCTTAACCGCGGTCACCTGCAGCGCTTCCGGTACGGACGAGGCGGTAAGGTTGAGGAAGGCGACGACAATCATGCCGATGATGCCGCAGGAGATGGCCATTTTTTTCGGATCGTGCAGCGTTTCGCCGACGTTACGATTTTTCAGCATCAGCGCCGCCGCGCCCCAGTTGGGGATAATGCGGTGGTCAACATCCTGGGTGAAGGAGCCTGCTGCAACGGAAGAGGCCCAGGCGTTAAAGAAGAAACCGAGGCCAAAGGAGAAGTGGGAAGCCGGATCGCCCTCACAGGAGTTCAGCTCGCCCAGGGTTCGAAACGCCCCCATCCCCTGGGTGGTAGGGGCATGAAACATGCGTGCCGCTCCGGCGCCCACGCCGACGCCGACCAGGCCGCCGATGATAAGCGATTTTATTAAAATTATCAGGAACATAGTCAGACCCTTTGCTAACAATCAGGTTTGCGTGACGAAATCCACTTTATCGAGATCGATGGCGGTCACGTTGACGGTGACGTCCAGCTCCACGCTGTAGGTCCGTCGTTCACGGCGCAAAAAGAAAAACAGGAAGGCCTCTTTTCGTACCGCTTCGCGCGCATGAACAACCGTCACGTCCTGTGGCTCAATACGCAGCAGAATGTGCGATGAGGTTTTCATCACCGCAGCCTGCACATGGTTCAGGGCATCGGCGAAGGCCCGTGATTTGCTTTCGCCTTTGCCGGCAACCCTCACCGTGGTGGTGAATTGCTCTTTCATACTTATGCGCCGTATTTCTTTTTCCAGGCTTCTACCAGGCGCTCGCCCAGCTCTTCTTTATCCATAAAGCCGAAGCCCAGCACGTTGCAGCCTTCGTTGATGGCGGTGACGCCCTCTTCAACAGAACGCATGCCGTATTTCGCTTTGTAGCCGTATTTGGTCTGGGCGGTGATGGCGCCGGCGCCGCCGCTGCCGCAGAAAGAGATGCCGAAGGTGGCGTTTTCCGCTTTCATCATGTCGCCAAGCTTCATGTCGGCAGCAACGCCAGGGACGACCACTGCGCGTGCGCCGGCTTTCTCTGCGCCTGCGGCGACCTTTTGGCCTTTACCCAGACGGTCGCCAATAACTACGGTGATTTGTTCCATGTTTTGCTCCTTACAGGTTTTCTTTTGCGACTTCGAAGTGGACGGAGAGCAGCCAGGCCTCTTCATCAGGCAGGTTGCCGAACTGCGCGACCACTTCGCGGGCCAACGTCATTGAATCTGGTGAAATCTCTTCGAACAGGCTGGCATCCACTTCCGGCAGCGGTTCGCCGCTGATTGACCGGTGGGCCATCGCCCGCACGTGGGAAGTCAGCATTTGCTCCTGAACGTCGTTAGGGACGATGCCGTGACGGCTTAACAGGGCAAAAACCTGCTGCAGCATCTTGTCAGCCAGGCGTTCGGTCTGCGCTGCCTGCTCCCCTACGTCGTGTATTACCGCTCCGTTATTCACTTCTGATACCCCGCTGATGGCTCTGGGAATCAAAGTAGCGCCGGGGGATGGGAGTTTGTAGCGAGTTGTTTTCCACTTCGAAGTGGAAAGGGAGACGGCAGGCGTGATCGACACCACATATTCACTGGAAAAATGAAAAAACAGCAATTATGGCGTGAGACGTATCACAACAATGCGCGCGAATGAGCCGCCCGCGGCTGCGGAAAGGCCGGAAAAAGAAAAGGGAAAAATGTGATACAGGTAGGTTTTCAGGCGGGAGACATCGGCTGATGCCTCCCGAAAAGAACAGTTAGCGGTACTTCTTATGGTAGGTGTTGCGGGTGGTTTTAAACTCCTCCGCGGCGGCCTGCGCCTCTTTCACCTTGCCTTCATTCGCCAGCTTCAGCGCGCCGTCGATCTGGCCGATCAGAATATCCAGACCGTGACGGTAATCTTTCATCTCAGCGCTGTCGGCCGCTTTGCCTTCCAGCTTCGGCGGGGTCTCTTTCTGGGCATCAACCGCGGCGGTACGCATCTTATTCAGCGCCGCTTTCAGCTCGCCGGCGTCGGAGGTCTTCTGTACCACTTGCAGGTTTTCTGCCAGAGTGTCCATGTCTTCGCCCAGGTCGGCGAAGGCCGACGCTGAACCGAGCGCAAAAGCAGAGACAGCCAGCATCGCTAACAGTTTTTTACGCATTGCTCACTTCCTTTTTATTATTTAAGCAAACAGGTGTTATTGTCCGGCGATTTTCATCTCCGGCAGCAGCACAGAACCACACTGAATGTTGCTGCGCGTTTCAATATCATCGCCAATGGTCACGATATTACGCCACATTTCTTTCAGATTTCCTGCAATGGTGATCTCACTGACAGGATATTGAATTTCGCCATTTTCTACCCAGAAGCCGGATGCGCCGCGTGAGTAGTCGCCGGTGACGCCACTGACACCCTGCCCCATCAGTTCGGTAACCACAAGACCGGTGCCCATCTCTTTAAGCATCTTTGCAAAACTCAGACCGCGGCCGTTGATGCGCCAGTTATGGATGCCCCCGGCGTGGCCGGTACTTTTCATCCCCAGCTTGCGGGCGGAGTAGTTGGTCAACAGCCACTGGGTCAGCACGCCATCTTTGACGATATCGCGACGCTCGGTGCGCACGCCTTCGCTGTCGAACGGCGTGGAGGCCAGCCCTTTCAGCAGGTGCGGATGCTCTTCAATGGTCAGCCACTCCGGCAAAATTTGTTTGCCCAGCGAATCGAGCAGGAAGGTGGATTTGCGGTATACCGAACCACCGGCAATCGCCCCCACCAGGTGGCCAAACAGACCGGTCGCCACTTCGTTGGCGAAAATCACCGGCGCCTTCATGGTCGACAGCTTACGCGGCGCGAGGCGCGACAGGGTGCGGCGGGCGCACTCTTCCCCGACCCATTCCGGGGACTGCAGATCCTCGATTGCCCGGCCAATGGTGTAGGCGTAGTCACGTTCCATATCGCCGTCATCTTCCGCAATGACGCAGCTGGAGAGCGAATGGCGAGTCGAACAGTAGCTTTGCAGCATGCCATGGCTGTTGCCGAACACTTTGATGCCATAGTGGCTGTTAAAGCTGCCGCCTTCGGTGTTGGTGATGCGTTTATCGGCCTTCAGCGCCGCTTGCTCCGCGCGGGCGGCCAGTTCAATGGCCTCATCCGGGGAGACCTCCGCCGGGTGGAACAGGTCCAGATCCGGGGCGTCAAAGGCCAGCAGCTCTTTATCGGCCACGCCGGCGAAGGGATCCGGGGAGGTGTAGCGGGCGATATCCAGCGCCGCCTGCACGGTACGGGCGATGGCGTCCGGGCTGAGATCGGTGGAAGAGGCGCTGCCTTTGCGGTTCTGGTGGTAAACCGTGATGCCTAACGCCCCATCGCTATTGAATTCTACATTCTCCACTTCGCCATAGCGGGTGCTGACGCCGATGCCTGTCGTTTTGCTGACGGAGACTTCTGCGCCATCGGATTTACCTGCCGCCAGTTCCAGCGCCGTGGTCACGGCCTCTTCCAGCGTCTTACGTTGCTGGGCAACTTGAGAGATCACTTTCATTGCTAATGCCATAATGTAAGAAGGAGTTAACTGAAGTCTAACAGAGAACCGTTTTTCAGTGCGCGCCTTAACTGGTAACATTAGCCTCTTTTTTAAGGAGCCTGAGATGACAAAGCAGCCCGAAGACTGGCTCGACGACGTTCCCGGTGATGATATCGAGGATGAAGACGATGAAATTATCTGGGTCAGTAAGAGTGAAATTAAGCGCGACGCGGAAGAACTGAAGCGTCTTGGCGCTGAACTCGTTGACCTGGGGAAAAACGCGCTGGATAAAATTCCGCTGGATACTGACCTGCGCGACGCCATCGAACTCGCCCAGCGAATCAAAAAAGAGGGTCGCCGCCGCCAGCTGCAGCTTATCGGTAAGATGCTGCGCAATCGCGATGTCGATCCGATTCGTCAGGCGCTGGATAAGCTAAAAAACCGCCACAACCAGCAGGTTGCGCTGTTCCACAAGCTGGAGCAGATTCGTGACCGACTGATTGACGACGGGGATGACGCCGTAGCTGAAGTGCTGAACCTGTGGCCAGATGCTGACCGTCAGCAGCTGCGTTCCCTGATCCGCAATGCGAAGAAAGAGAAAGAAGGCAACAAACCGCCGAAATCCGCGCGCCTGATCTTCCAGTATCTGCGCGAACTGGCGGAAAACGAAGGCTAATTCCCGCCACTTTTGCCGCACAAGTCACCCGGATGGCGGCGCGCTGCGCCTTATCCGGGCTACTCCGCTGTTTCCGGCGTTGTGCCGGATGGCGGCTACGCCTTATCCGGCCTACCTTCCCCATCTTCAACGCCAACATCGCGCCAGCAGGGGGTTCCCGCTGCATCTCCTGAGTCCCCCTAATCCGCACAACGATACTTTTGTTTATTGCCTCACCATGGCTGAATCGTTAAAGCCAAAAGCAATGCAGATCACATCTTGTGGTGATAATTAATCATGCCTTAGCACAATAATACGACACTTATCGCATTTAACATCTTCAAAACGGCCACTTTCTCACCAGGTGAGGCGCTTCACATTTTAATCACCCCCATGCCGGTAGATTTCACACGTCAATGACACAATCGATTCAGCAAAAGGGAATAAAAATGAAAAAGACATTGGTTCTGACGGCTATCGCTCTGCTGGTTTCTGGCTCCGCCGCAGCAAAAACATGGGTGCTGACGAGTGCTGAAGAGGGCATGGATAAAGGAAACTGGCAGATCAGCAGCGATCAGCTGAAGGTGAAAGACCATATGTTCAGCATTGAGCAGAAAGTCCTGCACGGCGGCAAGCAGGAAGGCAGCAAAATCCTCACCATTCGCAGTAAAGACGGCCTGACTATCACCCTCAGCCCGACGCGGGGCATGAACTTGCTGCGAGTGGAAGGCTTCGGCAGCCGGATGGGCTGGGATTCGCCGGTCAAAGAGGTTGTTAACCCGGCGTTTATCAACCTGGAGAGCCGCAACGGACTCGGCTGGCTGGAAGGGTTCAACGAGATGATGGTCCGCTGCGGCTATGAGTGGACCGGCCATCCGGTCACCGCGGACGGGCAAATTTATACCTTGCACGGCAAGGCCGGCAACACGCCGGCCTCCCTGGTGGAGGTTGAGGTGGCCGACAGCGCGCCGTATGAAATTCGCGTCCGCGGGCTGGTGAAAGAGAGCACCTTCAAAAAAGCCGATCTGCAGACCATGACCGAGCTGCGCTATATCCCGGGCAGCAACAGCTTCAGCCTGCACGATGTCTTAACCAATCACGCCGACTATCCGCATGATTATCAGATCATCTACCACAGCAACTTCGGTACCCCGATCCTCGAAGAAGGCGCACGTTTCCTCGCCCCGATGTCCAGCATCAGCCCGTTCAATGATTACGCCAAGAGCGGGTTAAAAACCTGGCAAACCTATCAGGGACCGACCAAAGACTTTGACGAGATGGTATTTAATATTCAGCCGCTGGCCGATGAAAATCACCAGACGCTGGCCGCCGTGGTCAACAAGGCTGGCGATAAAGGCGCCTCCATTCAGTTCGACACGCGCCAGCTGCCGGTCCTGACGCTGTGGAAAAACACCGACACCGTCAAACAGGGTTACGTCACCGGTATCGAGCCGGGGACCAGCTACGCCTATCCGGTGACCATTGAACGCGAGCAAAAACGCGTGAAGCAGCTGCAGCCGGGCGCCAGCGCGCAGTTTGAACTGACCTACACCCTGCTGCACGACAGCGCCCAGGTGGCCGCCGTTGAGCAGAAGATCGCGCAGATTCAGGGCAACAATAAAGTGGTGGAGAACGAAACGCCGATCGCCAAAGAGTAAAAATACCCCAGCCGAACGCCCGGAGCGGTACGCCGCGCCGGGCTACTCCCGCCCCATCACCTCGTGCCCGAGATCCCGGGCAAACTGCTGGTACTGTCGCTCATCGATCGGCTGCGGATAGCTCAGCACCAGCAGCTCATGATCCGCGATGCCCTGATGATAGGTGGGATGACGATGCGCCCAGGGGTTAGCGTGGAATCCCATCGACTGATAAAAGCGCAGCCGTTTATGGGCGATCTCGCTGGTGAGCGGATCGATTTCCAGAATAGTCAGCGGGGCGCGCGTCAGGATCTGCGCCAGCAGCTGTTTACCATAGCCACGGGAGCGCAGCGTATCGTCGATCGCCAGATGTTCGACATAACCGTAGCCGGCAAACTGCCAGCAGCCGCTGAGGCCGATAAATACGTCCTCATCGAACCACGCCTCCAGCGCGTAGTGCGGGTGGCTCAGCGCCTGAAGTTTGGCCTCGCTTTCGCGCTGCTCGTGCCACGGAAAGGCGCGCGCGTAGAGCGCGTCCAGCATGGCGAAATGGGGCGAGTCGGTAGAAAGTACGCTTTCGCAGGTCAGCATCACACCCTCCCTGTTGGTAAAAACAAAACTGCCCTCACGCGGAGGGCAGTGACCGGAGGTGCTCGGGCTTACTCTGCCGCGGCCGCTTTTTGCGCCAGCTTATCCAGCAGCTTTTGATGAATGCCGCCGAAGCCGCCGTTGCTCATCACCAGGATATGGTCGCCAGGATGGGCGGTTTTGACCACCATCTCCGCCAGGGTATCGACGTCGGCGCTCCAGTGGGCCGGCTGGACGCAGGCTTCCGCCACTTCCGCCACCTGCCATGGAATATGCTGCGGCTGCAGGAGGAACACTTCATCGGCGCGGCCAAGGGACGGCGCCAGATCGTCCTTGCAGACGCCCATTTTCATGGTATTAGAGCGCGGCTCCAGCACGGCGAGAATGCGCGCGGTGCCGCCCACTTTGCCGCGCAGCGCCTGCAGCGTGGCGAGGATCGCCGTCGGATGATGAGCGAAATCGTCATACACGGTGACGCCGTTGGCTTCGCCGCGCAGCTCCAGGCGACGGCGGGCGTTGATAAAGCTGCCCAGCGCGTTCGCGGCATCCGCCGGCAGTACCCCGACGTGACGCGCCGCGGCAATGGCCATCAGGCCGTTATGCATATTATGTTCGCCGACCAGCGCCCACTTCACCTCGCCGACCTTTTCGCCGTCAAACAGCACTTCCCACTGCGAGGCGTCGGCGTTCAGCTTCTTCGCCTGCCAGTGGCCCTGCTCGCCCACCAGCTCCTGCTCGCTCCAGCAGCCCATCGCCATCACCTGCTTCAGGTTGATGTCGTTCTCCGGCAGGATAATTTTGCCTTTGCCCGGCACGATGCGCACCAGATGGTGGAACTGCTTCTGAATCGCCTTCAGGTCGTCAAAGATATCAGCGTGGTCGAACTCAAGGTTGTTGAGGATCAGCGTCCGCGGGCAGTAGTGAACAAATTTGGAGCGCTTGTCGAAGAAGGCGCAGTCGTATTCATCCGCTTCAATGACGAAGAACGGGCTGTCGCCCAGGCGCGCAGAGACGTCGAAATTGCCCGGAACGCCGCCAATAACGAAGCCCGGCTGGTAACCGCAGGCTTCAAGGATCCAGGTCACCATGCCGGCGGTGGTGGTTTTGCCGTGGGTCCCGGCGACGGCCAGCACCCAGCGATCGCGCAGCACGAAGTCGTGCAGCCACTGCGGGCCGGACATATAGGGAATATTGTTTTCCAGCACCGCTTCAACGCACGGGTTGCCGCGAGTCATGGCGTTACCGATGATCACCAGGTCCGGCCGGGGCTCCAGCTGGCTGGGGTCATAGCCCTGAATTAAATCAATCCCCTGGTTTTCCAGCAGGGTGCTCATCGGCGGATAGACGTTAGCATCCGACCCCGTTACCTCATGACCGAGGGAGCGCGCCAGCATGGCCAGGCCCCCCATAAACGTGCCACAGATTCCTAAAATATGAATGCGCATTCGTCATTTCCTTCTCTTATCCGGGGCACATTTTACCCATATCCCGGGCCCTGGCGAAATGCATTTCAGGCGAATCTGTATTTTGCTGGCGCGATTCACCAGTGCGCACTTTTTTGATTCTTTGTTAAGATTGTTGCGTTCGTTTTACTCAACATAAAAATGCAGGGAACGAGTTATGAAAACGTTAGGTGAGTTTATTGTTGAAAAGCAGCACGAGTTCTCCCACGCCACCGGTGAGCTGACTGCTTTGTTGTCAGCAATAAAGCTGGGCGCCAAGATCATCCACCGCGATATCAACAAGGCCGGTCTGGTCGATATCCTGGGTGCCAGCGGTGCTGAAAACGTTCAGGGCGAGGTTCAGCAAAAACTCGATCTGTTCGCTAATGAAAAATTAAAAGCCGCACTGCGAGCACGCGATATTGTTGCCGGGATCGCCTCTGAAGAAGAAGATGAGATTGTCGTCTTCGAAGGGTGTGAACACGCCAAATACGTGGTGCTGATGGACCCTCTGGATGGCTCCTCTAACATCGACGTTAACGTCTCTGTCGGTACGATCTTCTCTATCTATCGCCGTGTGACGCCTGTTGGCACGCCGGTGACAGAAGAAGATTTCCTGCAGCCGGGAAACAAGCAGGTGGCAGCGGGCTATGTGGTCTATGGCTCTTCGACAATGCTGGTGTATACCACCGGCTGCGGCGTCCACGCCTTCACCTACGACCCGTCCCTCGGTGTCTTCTGTCTGTGCCAGGAGCGCATGCGCTTCCCGGAGAAGGGCAATACCTACTCCATTAACGAAGGCAACTACATCAAATTCCCGCAGGGCGTGAAGAAGTACATTAAGTACTGCCAGGAAGAAGATAAAGCGACTCAGCGTCCTTATACCTCACGCTATATCGGCTCTCTGGTGGCGGACTTCCACCGCAACCTGCTGAAAGGCGGCATCTACCTCTATCCAAGCACCGCCAGCCACCCGGATGGTAAGCTGCGCCTGCTGTATGAATGCAACCCGATGGCCTTCCTTGCCGAACAGGCGGGCGGTAAGGCCAGCGATGGTAAAGAGCGTATTCTGGATATTGTTCCGGAAAGCCTGCACCAGCGCCGCTCTTTCTTCGTCGGCAACAACCACATGGTGGAAGACGTCGAGAACTTTATTAAGTCGTTCCCGGACGCCTAAACGCCCTGCCCGCTCCTCCCGCGCCTGCGGGAGGAGCCTCTCGCTTAGCGACTCCCCGCCCCGCTCACCCGCGTCACCGCCGCATTCTGCCGGTTTTCCCACAGCACGGTCAGCCCACGCTGCAGCGCGATAAAGATAAACAGCAAAATGCCGATGGCGATTTTCGTCCACCATGAGCTGAGGGTGCCGTCGAAGTTGATGTAGGTCTGAATCAGCCCCTGGATCGCCACCCCGAACAGGGTTCCCAGCACGGTGCCAACGCCGCCGCTGAGCAGCGTGCCGCCGATCACCACCGAGGCAATGGCGTCCAGCTCCACGCCGACGCCCGCCAGCGCATAGCCCGCCTGGGTATAAATGGAAAAGACGATCCCGGCCAGCGTCGCCAGCCCGGTGGAGAGCATATAGATACGGATTGTGGCGCTGCGGGTGGAAATCCCCATCAGATTCGCCGACGTCGCGTTGCCGCCGATGGCATACACCTGATTGCCGAAGCGGGTGCGGTGGGCGACAAAAATACCGGCCACCACCACCAGCAGCATCAGCAGCCCCATGGCGCTGAGGCGTCCGCCGCCGGGAATGGTCCATGCCAGCCCGGACAGGGTGTCATACACCGGGTGGTTAATCGGAATCGACTCCTCTGACACCAGATAGCTCACGCCGCGCAGGAAGAACATGCCGGCGAGGGTGATGATAAAGGCCGGGATCTTCAGGGCGTCAATCAGCAGCCCCATAAACGCGCCGAAGGCGCAGCCCATCACCAGCACCAGCGGAAACGCCACCAGCGGTGATATTCCCCAAAAGCCAATCGCTTTGGCGAGAAAGACGCCGGTAAAGGCGATCACCGACCCGACAGACAGATCGATCCCGCCGGAGAGGATCACGAAGGTCATGCCCACGGCGATGATCCCGAGGAAGGCGTTATCCGTCAGGATATTGCAGATCACCCGCGTCGAGGCAAAGCCGGGGAATTGCGTCAGGCAGTAGAGGTAGCCCAGCACAAACACCGCGAGGGTGATCATCAACGGTAAATTACGTTTTATCATGGCCGCGTACCCCTTTCAGTAAACCGATAAAGCGCGGCGACTGGACAATCAGTACGCACAGCACCACCACCGCTTTCACCACCTGGTTGAGCTCCGGCGGGAAGCCGGAGAGCAAAATCCCGGTGTTCATGCCCTGGATAATCAGCGCCCCCACCACCGACAGCAGCAGGTTGAATCGCCCGCCCATCAGCGAAGCGCCGCCGATGACCACCGCCAGAATGGCGTCCAGCTCCAGCCATAGCCCGGCGTTATTGGCATCCGCGCCGCGAATGTCCGCCGCCACGATGATCCCGGCGATCGCCGCGCAGACGCCGCTCAGGACATAGGCCAGCATCACCACGATGCGGGTATTAACGCCGGCGTTTTTCGCCGCGCGGATATTGATCCCCACCGCTTCGATAAACATGCCCAGCGCCGTTTTACGGGTAAACAGCCAGAACAGCAGCAGCGTAGCAGCGGCGACGATCACTGGCGTCGGAAACAGCAGAAACGATCCGCTGCCAAGCCACGCCAGCGCTGGGGAATCAAAGGTGACGATCTGCCCGGCGGTGATCAACTGCGCTACCCCGCGTCCGGCCACCATCAGGATCAACGTCGCCACAAAGGGCTGGATCTTAAGGACCGCCACGAGGATGCCGTTCCACAGCCCGGCCAGCGCGCCCGCCGCCAGCGAGGCCAGCAGCACCACCGCCAGGCTGTGTCCGGCGACGGTCATCGAGGCGGCCGTCGCGCCGGCAATCGCCATCACCGCCCCCACCGACAGGTCGATGCCGCCGGTGGCGATCACCAGCGTCATGCCGATGGCCAGCAGCGCCACCGGAGCGGCGCGGTTGAGAATATCGATTGGGCTGCCAAACAGGCGGCCATCCTGGAGCACCACCTGATAAAAATGGGGCGCCACCAGGCTGTCGACCAGCAGAACCAGCAGCAGCGCAATGATCTGCGGGGTGCCCTTCGGCCAGGTGAAGCGTCGCTTCTCCGGGCCGGTTTGCGAAAGAGATCGAGGCATCATGAGTTACTCCTTATGCCGCAATAGCGTTCATGATCGCCGGTACAGAGAGCTCGGCGAGCGGGATCTCGGCCACCTGCCGGCGATCGCGCATGATAATGACCCGATCGGCGTAACCCACCAGCTCCTCCAGTTCAGAGGAGATGACCAGCAGCGCCAGACCATCGGCGCAGAGGGTTTCAATCAGGCGAATAATTTCCGCGTGGGCGCCGACGTCAATGCCGCGGGTCGGTTCATCGAGGATCAGGAACTGCGGTTTGGTCAGCAGCCAGCGAGAAAGTAATACCTTCTGCTGGTTGCCGCCGGAGAGAAACTCGATCGGCTGCTCCGCGCTGGGGGTACGGATCCCCAGCTGGCGAATAAAGCGCTCGGCGATCTCGTTCTGTTCACGCCGGGGTATCGGCCGCAGCCAGCCGCGCTGCGCCTGCAGGGCAAGGACGATATTTTCCCGCACCGAAGCGGCGGCGATAATGCCGTCGGTTTTGCGATCCTCCGGACAGAAGCCGATCCCGAGGCAGGAGGCCTGATGCGGAGAGCGCAGGGTTTGCGGTTTGCCTTTGATCCATGCCTTCCCGCTGTCCGCCGTTTTAATGCCGAAGATCACTTCGGCGGTTTCAGTGCGTCCGGAACCCAACAGGCCGGCGAGGCCGACAATTTCGCCCGGACGGACCTGCAGGTCGAACGGGGCGATGGTGCCTTTCTTGCCGTAGCCTTCGAACGCCGCCACCGGCTTATCGCTCAGCAGGGTTCGGCCCGCCCGCTGCAGGGCGTTGTGGTCCAGTTCGCGGCCCAGCATCATTTTCACCAGCTCAATCTGCGGCAGCTCGCGGGTTTCGCGGCAGCCGACGAAGCTGCCGTTGCGCAGCACGGTAATGCGGTCGCTGACCGCATAGACCTGGTCGAGAAAATGGGTGACGAAGATCAGGCTGACGCCGTTATCCCTGAGCTGGCGCATCAGGGTAAACAGCATCTCCACCTCCTGAGTATCGAGGCTGGCGGTGGGCTCGTCGAGGATCAATACCTTGGCCGACAGGTCGATAGCCCGACAGATAGCGACGATCTGCTGCATCGCCACTGAAAAGCGGTTCAGCGGCTCGCGCACATCGAGGGAAAAGCCGTAGGAGGCCATCAGCGCCGTCGCCCTGGCCTCCATCTCTTTACGCCGGAGCAGGCCAAACCTCCGCGGCTCACGGCCGATAAACAGGTTGTCCGCCACCGACATATTCGGCAGCAGGTTCACTTCCTGATAAACGGTGCCGATCCCCAGCTGCTGGGCATGGGCGGTATTTTTCGGGGAAATGGCCTGGCCTTCCAGCCAGATGGTGCCGCGATCGGCATGGTAAACGCCGGTAAGCGCTTTGATCAGCGTCGATTTTCCGGCGCCGTTTTCGCCCAACAGGGCCATGATTTCGCCGCGCCGCAGGCTAAAGTTGACGTTATCCAGCGCCTTAACGCCGGGGAAGAATTTACTGAGTCCTTCGGTGCGAAGGATCTCCTGGTGTGCCTCGGCGCTCATAATCGATATCACCTTCAAATGATGTCAGGTTGCCCCGGTTCGCGCTCTGCTTGCCGGGGTTACTGGAACGCTGCCTGTTACCCTCTCCGCTTGCGGAGAGGGCCGGGATGAGGGGCTAGCCACTCAGTAGCCCATATTTTTCTTCTTCTCTAACTCTTCTTTAGCCGTATCCGGCAGATACAGCGTCGATTTAGTAATGGTCAGCTTCTCCGGCAGGGTGCCGTCTTTTTTGTATTTATCCAGCGCATCAAACGCCGGGCCGGCCATATTCGGCGTCAGCTCGACGCTGGCGTTGGCTTCGCCGGCGATCATCGCTTTATAGATATCCGGCACGCCGTCGATGGAGCCGGTCAGAATATCTTTGCCCGGCTTCAGACCGGCTTCTTTAATGGCCTGGATGGCGCCGATGGCCATATCGTCGTTATGAGCGAATACCATGCAGATGTTTTTGCCGTTATTCTCCGCCTTGATAAAGCTCTCCATGACCTCTTTCCCTTTGCTGCGGGTGAAGTCGCCGGACTGAGAGCGGATAATTTTGATATTCGACGCTTTGGCGATAGCGTCGGCGAAGCCTTTCTTACGGTCGATGGCCACGCTGGCCCCGACGGTGCCCTGCAGTTCAACGACGTTACACGGCTTACCGTCGACGGTTTTCACCAGCCAGTCGCCAATCAGCTGGCCTTCCAGCACGTTGTTGGCGGTCACGGTGGTCATGTAGAGATCTTTATCTTTCACATCAATGGAACGGTCGAGGAGGAAGACCGGTATCTTGGCCTCTTTCGCCTCTTTCAGCACCGGCTCCCAGCCGGTGGCCACCACCGGCGCAATGAAGATCGCGTCAACCCCCTGGGCGATAAAGGAGCGCACCGCTTTGATCTGGTTTTCCTGTTTTTGCTGACCATCAGCGATCTTCAGCGTAATACCGCGCTTGGCGGCTTCCTCTTTCGCGACGCTGGTTTCCGCCGCACGCCAGCCGGATTCAGAACCGACCTGCGAAAAACCTACGGTTAGCGGGGCAGCTATCGCCATAGACGACATAGCTGCGGAAACTGCTGTGACAAGAAGTAAGCGCTTCCACATAAGGGTATCCTCGTAGGGTTATTGTTGGTTAAAGTCTCACCTGCGGACAAACTATAGACAATCGGTGATGTAACTGAATGCGTTACATCACACTTCAAAAAAGTAAATGAGATGTTAATGACAGCCCAATAGCCCAGCGGAGAGCGGATAAGGCTTAGCGAGGAGCGCGGCAGCGGCGGTTTGTGACGTTTTTTTAAGCAGTTTGATAAATCAATCACATGCAATGAAAGCGGTTACATAAATTTATTCATGATGTGGCTATGTTTATGGATTTTCATGTCATTATGGCGTGCAAAATTCAGAGCACTCCGCGGCGAGATCGGGAAAAAGAAGCGAAGACATTCGATGTGAGTTGGCTATAATACCGAGCACTTGTTTGCCATACATTTTAAAGGAAACAGACATGAGCTTACTCAACGTACCTGCGGGCAAAGATCTGCCGGAAGACATCTACGTCGTGATCGAGATCCCGGCGAACGCAGATCCTATCAAATACGAAGTCGACAAAGAGAGCGGTGCACTGTTCGTTGACCGTTTCATGTCCACAGCGATGTTCTATCCGTGCAACTACGGCTACATCAACCACACCCTGTCCCTGGACGGCGACCCGGTTGACGTGCTGGTCCCGACCCCGTACCCGCTGCAGCCGGGCTCCGTGATCCGCTGCCGTCCGGTTGGCGTTCTGAAGATGACCGACGAATCCGGTGAAGACGCGAAACTGGTTGCCGTACCGCACACCAAGCTGAGCAAAGAATACGATCACATCAATGATGTGAACGACCTGCCGGAACTGCTGAAAGCCCAGATCACTCACTTCTTTGAGCACTACAAAGATCTGGAAAAAGGCAAATGGGTTAAAGTCGACGGTTGGGACAACGCGGAAGCGGCGAAAGCCGAAATCGTTGCCTCTTTCGAGCGCGCTAAGCAGAAGTAATTCTGTCTCAGGCAGGGTCATCCCCTGCCTGATTGCGGCACGGATTGCCGCGATAACACCATGGAGGGTGTCCCGTGAAAAGCGTTCGCTATTTCACTCTTAACTTTTCTGGCTTCACGACCGCCGCCTCTGAAAAACAGGGGTATCTGCGCCTTATCGCCGGCGAGCATGTCTTTTATACCGATAAACGCTATTTTAACGACCCCTCGCTTTTTGACCGTCTGAAGATCAATCAGCCCCTGCATCTTGGCGCCCGCCGCCTGGACAACGGCAGTTACTGGATCCACTGGCTCAGCGATGGCGAAACGCTCCTTGAACCGGATCGCCAAACGAAGAGGTGGGCCCGGCCGCTGCTGTTTATCAGCCTGCTGACGCTCATCGTCACCCTTATCCCGCTCCTGGTGAGCGCTTCGGAATGGGGTAGGTTCGGCTGCGGCATTATCGCGATACTGGCCTTCATCGCGCTGTTAACCGGGCTCTACGAGCGACTGTTCCACCCGGCGCTAAAACGGCACCCTGCCATGCGCGATCTGCTGGCGAAGATGGCGCTGGCCCGCCGATGCGACGTCTCCTTTTGCCAGCCGCTAACCGCCACGACGCAAGCCCTCCGCCATTCGGCAATGCCTTTTACGCAAGCCCTGCCGGAACGCTATGCCGCTCAGGCAGAGATCATCACCGACACCCACTTTAAAAAGTGGTATGCAGGCAATCCAACCCGGGAATATCACGGCCTCGGGATACAATGCAGTTCCCTGCCGCTGGCCTTCTGGTGGCAGGCAGGCTGCGCTAATTTCGCGCTGCATCCGGTGTTTTACCGTCGTCAGCCGCCGTTTCTTGCCACCGGCGATCGCATCCTCGCCGTATACGAGCGCGACAGCCGGGCGATCCATGCGCTATACAATGCCAGCGACGGCGCGGCTTATATAAAAAACCATCCGCTCTATCCTGGACGCCGACAGCTGTCGCTGCTCTATTACCTGTTTTACGGCCTCGCGCTGGTGATGTATCTGTTATTTCTCGGGGTAGAACTCGTCAGCGCCCTTCAGTCAGGCCGGCGCGTCTGGTGGCAGGTTCAGGATTCACTGGACATGCTGTCCTTATTGTTACTCTGTTTTGGCGGGGTACTGGCGGTGCTGGAGCTGATAGGCCCAACGGCCTGGTTATTGTCACACCGGGTGGCTGACTGGCTGAAGCTGCGATCGGCGATGCGGCGTTACCTGCGGGGGGCTGCCCCTCCTACCACGCTAGAGGAGGTCATGTAATGTTCAGCACCCCAACACGACGATTAGTATTCCTCGCGCTGACGACGCTGGCTTCCACAGCGTGGCTGGCGAAGGATTATCTTCCGTTCTGGTAAGAGGTAGGCGCAGAAAAAACAACGCCACCCGAAGGTGGCGCTGTCATGGTTAATACTGGTCGCGATCCAACCAGTTGCCGTTCGCTATCAACGTACAACCCTCAACGGAACGTTGATAGACATACATCCATGCGCTGCCGTAAGGCGTCTGAATCAGGTGGCGCGCATACTCGCCCCCCTTGGTGCGGAGCGCATCCAGTTCGGCCAGCGTCGATGCATCAATACGATAAACTTCACCATGTACTGTGCCTTCGCCGGGCACCGCGCCTGGATAGTGGCCCAGGCTGTACAGCTGATAATCGTCGACACTATGAGCGCCCAGCCACTGGGCGTTGGTCATCCAGTGGCTGTTGCCTTGTTTGCGTCGTAAACTGCCGTAAACAAATATTCGCATTGCTAAAACTCAAACTGATAGAGCAAATCGAGCGCCTGGTCGATGCCAGACACCGCTTCCACATATAGCTTAGGCATCAGGCGATAACGTAAAGTCAGCGTCGCCAGGGAATCGAAGATACCGACCCCGTATTTTACCTGCAGACCCGGCAGTACATAGCCGCTGACCACCACCTGGGAAGAGTCGCCTACCCCTTCGGTGTCCAACGCCAAATTGCTTACGCCAAACGTCTCGCCGATTTTACCCACAACCTGACCACTTTGTGCAACCCCCATACCAATAAGCATTGAGGTCATCGCGGCGCTATCGCTCTGTCCGCTGCTCAAACCCTGGCCGCGCAGCAGATAAGACAGCGCTTCCTGCTGGGACATAACCGGGTCAGAGAAGATCTCCGCTTTCGGCTGATCGGCGGAGCCGGTGACGCGAACGCCGGCGATCACGTCGTCTTCGGTGGCATCCGGGTTACGAATTGCTTCGATATTCAGTAATGGCTGATCCGGCGGACCGGAGAACAGCAGTTCCCCTTTGCGCACAATCAAATCCTGGCCATAGGCGTGGAAGCGGCCGTCCGGAATATTGATCTGCCCGTTGAGTCCCAGCCCCTGCTTGTCCTGCGCCACTTTCAGATCGCCGGTCAGACGCGCTTTCAGACCGAAGGCTTCCAGACGAACGTTGTTGCCGACGTGGATCGTCAGGTTACTGTTGATCGGGATCCCGGCGCTCTGCTGCTTAATCGGCTTGAGGTTTTTATCGAGCATGACTTCGTCCGACGACACACCGACCGCGCTCTCCGGCACCTCATTGACCACGATCCGCGCCCAGGGCACATCCACCTTGCCATCGAGGTTGAACAGGCTTGGCGTGGCGGTAAACACCACGTCCGGCGATACATCGAGACGGACCATCGGCGGCACCGTGATCCGCACCCGGCTGCCTTTCGCCGCAATTTGCGCCCGCCAGTTGTCGATCTGCGTCCAATCGGCGTTGCCGCTGAGGGCGATTTGTCCCTGACGGGTGTTCACCGTCCCCTGCAGGGTCGAGCGCGTGCCGTTGAAGTTCATCGCCAGCTGGCTCGGCTGCATATCAAACGGCATAAAGTTGCCGTCGATATCCACCCCGCTTAACTGCATCTGGCCGAACAGCTGCGGACTTTTCACGTTGCCGCCCAGGCGCAGACGGGCGTTGAGCCTTCCCTCCGCCTTTTCACCGCGGGCGAAAATCGGGTTGATCATCGCCAGCGAGAAGTTGCTGATATTGACGTTGCCGCCGAGGTTACGCCGCCCCTGCGGGTCGGTGACCTGCACCTGCCCATCCAGCTGGCCATTGTTGGTCAGGCGGATAAGCCAGCCCAGCTCCGCGCGATTGTTATGCAGGTCGGCGCTGAGGTTCAGCGTATCGAACGCCACCGGCAGCGGGGCGTCATTGACCACCTGGGTCACTTTGACGTTGCGCCCGCTGAGGGTCACTTTACCCTGCGGCAGCCCCTCTTTGGTGGTGTCCCAGCTGACATCGGCATTACCGGTAAAGACGCCGCTGGCCTGGGTCGCCTCCGGCATAAACGGCTTGAGCATCGCCAGGTCGAAGCGGTTGAGATTCACCCGCGCCCGCCCGCTGGCGCCTGCGTCAATGGTTTCAGGCACGCAGAGCTCGGCGTTCGGGTTGGTCCAGCAGTGTGGCCCGATGCTGATTTTCTGCTCCTGGTTGCGGTAGTCCAGCGCGATACTGCGCGTCAGCGCCACCGGACCCACCGGCGTCTGGAAGCGGGTATCGCTTAGCGCGCCTCTCCAGCGCTCGGCCTGACGATCGAAGCTGCCCGCCAGCGCCAGCTGGCCGGAAACCGGATCGCCTTGCACCCGCAGCCGCAGCTCATGCTGCTTCTCAGTGCCTTTGGCATTGAGCTGTACCAGGCTGATATTCACCCCCGGCTGGCTGATGCGATCCACCCGTACGTCCAGGTTGCCGCCAATCTGATCGGTGGATTTCACATCCCCTTTGACGTTGACCTGGGCGATGGTCAGCTCCTGCCAGCGCAGCGCCCGGGCGGTGATGTCCGCCAGCAGCTGCGGCGCATCGACAGTGCCGCGCACTTTCACCAGCCCCTTCGCCGTCCCGCCGAGCCCCGGCAGCGCATTATCCAGGTGCGGCGCATCGATGGTGGCGTCGAGATTCAGATCCTTCACCCCCAGCTCGCCTTTGATATCGGCGCTGTTCGGGCCTAACGCCAGATGCAGCCCCGGGATTTTCCACTGCAGATAGCTGTTGCCCTGCAGCGAGCCCGAAACATCCATCTTGTTCTGTTTCACGTTGCCGGTAATTTTCAGCTCCGGCACCGACATCTGCCAGCTGCCGCCGTACAGGCTGCCCTGGGTCTTGATCCTGCCATTGAGCTTCGATGGCCAGTCCGGCACCTCTTTGGCGGTGTTGATGCCGTCGAGGGTCAGCTCGCCGCGCCAGCTGATCGCCTGCTGCCAGTCGAGGAGCGCTTTCAGCTCGGTTTTCCCTTCCAGGGCATTGACCGTCAGCTTGTCGAGATTGATCTGCCGCTCATTGCCTTTGGCGTTGAGGGCGATTTTCGCCGGCGGCAGCGACTGGCCTTTCACCGCGGTGGAGAAGGCCAGCGCATAGTCGGTCATTTTGCCGCTGAACTTCAGCTGGACGTCGTCGGCCTGGAACTGCTTCTCGCCGCTGAACGGCCAGGCGAGCTGCTTACTTTTCAGCTCCATATTGAGCGGCAGCCCGGCCTCCGCCAGCTGCGCGTCCGCCCGCAGCGTGGCCGCGACCGGCCCGCTTAAGTCAACTCCGACTTTGAGCGTTTTACGCACTTCGCCGCCCACCTTCAGCTGCACCTTCTCCCCTTTCATCGGGTCGACGTTCAGCGTTCCGGCGAGGGTGATGTCTACCGGCCAGTTATCCTGTAGCTGGGCGCTGCCCGAGGCTGTGACCTTGCCCTGATCGGAGTCGATGTCGAGGGCGTCGAGCTTCATCTGCCCGTCGATACTGCTGACTTTCAGCAGCAGGTTGTACACGGTGATATCGGTATCGCCGGTGAGGCGCAGCTGCTCGCCGCGGAACGCCTGAATGTTGAGGTTAAGCGGCAGATGGACATCGGTCATCGCCGGCAGCACCGGCTGCGAGAAGAGGTCGGTCATCGTCTCGCCGAGCGGTTTCTCCTGCGGCCGCGGGTTGTCGATTTTCGGCTCGACCACCTGCTCCTGCGCCACTTTCGCCACCTTCGGCAGAGCGATCAGCAGCCCCTGCAGCGAGGTCGGCGTCAGGGTCAGGTTTTTCTCCTGCCAGTTCAGGCCGGTGGAAAAATCGCGCACGGAGACCGCGGTATCGTCGATTTTGACGTTGACGTTATGCAGCGCGACGCGGCTGAGGGCGATCGGATAAGGGGTGGAGAGATTCAGCGGCCCGCTGTCCTCTTCCTCGACCGGCGCAGAGGGCGGCATCTTCTTCGTATCGACGGCGACGTAAATATCGCGCAGCGCGATGTCGTTTACGCACAGACTGCTGTCCCACAGACAGCGCAGCCTGACGCTGAGATGAAACTGGCCGGCGGTCACCGCCACGCCGGGCTGCTCATAGCGGACATTATCGAGGGTTAAATCACGCCAGCCGCCGGTCACTTTGCCGATTTCCAGCCCCGGCACCCAGCGATCCGCCGCTTTGAACACCAGATGCAAGCCGGTGGTGGTGCCCACCAGGAACCCGACGGTGCCCAGCAGGAGAACCAACACGATTAATACGCCGAGGCTTATCTTCTTCCATAAACTCATAATTCAGGCCCCAGACCGATGTAAAACTGTAAACCATGCTCTTCTTTGTCGCCGATTGGCCGGGCGATATCCAGCTTGATCGGCCCCACCGGCGACTGCCAGCGCACGCCTACCCCGGCGCCGGTTTTGAAATCACTCTCGCGAATATCGCTGACCGCTTCGCCGCTATCGACAAACACGGCGCCCCACCACTTGCCACTGACGTTGTACTGATATTCCAGCGAGCCGGTGGCCAGCTTCGAGGCCCCGATCAGCTTGCCGTCATCGTCCTTCGGCGAGATGGATTTGTATTTATAGCCGCGAATACTGCGATCGCCCCCGGCGAAAAAACGCAGGTCCGGCGGCACCTTGTCAAAGTTGTCCGCTTCGATCCAGCCCAGGTTGCCACGCACCACAAAGCGGTGGCGGTCATAGAGGGTACGGATCCAGACGTCCTGAGCCTGTATCACGATAAAGTTGATGTCCGAGCCCCACATGGTGTTGGAGTAGTCCACCGAGTAGCGCTGCGAATCGCCCCAGGTAGGCATCAGGCCGCCGCGGGAGCGAGTGCGGTTCACCGAGACCCCGGGGTAAATCAGCATGGTGGTGTTGGTGATGTTCGCCTGGGTAAAGTGGTCCAGGCTCCAGCGCAGGTTAATCGCCCGCTGCCAGCCGCTCGACATCTCCCTGAAACGCGAGACCCCCAGGGTGGTGGAGTCGGCCTGGGTGTCATTGAGATCGGTACGCTTAAAGCCGCCCTGCATCAGATAGTACTGCTCGAGCGGGCTCTTGAGCAGCGGGACTTTATAGGTGAAGTCAAACTGCTGCTCCGGGGCGGAGAGGCTGACGCTGGAGGTCAGGCTGTGGCCATAGGAGTTCATCCACGGTTTTTTCCACGTGGCTTTCACCCGCGGACCGACGTCTGTGGAGTACCCTACCCCGGTTTCCACGGTGTTCTCTTTGCGTGGCGAGACAACGCCCTGCAGAGGCAGCACCTTGGTTTTCCGTGACTTAGCAAAATCAGGCGCCACCACCACCGAACTGAACCACCCGGTCGCCGCCAGGCGGCGGTTTAGCTCGGCCAGGTCCTGCGAGGTGTAATAGTCGCCCTCTTTAAACGGCACGAGGTTTTGCAGGTATTCATCGCGAATTTGCGATCCGGAGAAGGTGACGTGGCCAAAGCGATAGCGCTCTCCGCTGTCGTAATCGATATCCCAGAACGCCTGATGACGATCGAGGGAGACCCCAAGCTGGCTTTTATTGAACTCGCTGTCAAAGTAGCCTTTGCGCAGGGCGACGCGAGTCAATGAGCTCTTGAAACCGTCGTAATCGCCGTGGTTGAGCACCGTCCCGATGGCCGGGCGGGTTTTCAACAGCGCCAGATAGTCGCTGTCGGTGCGGGCGCCGCCGCGCAGAATCACCTCGGTTCCGCCAATGCGCACCGGCTCACCCGGGGTCACTTTGGCGATCAGCACCTGACGGCCCCTTTTCGGCGGCGGACGCAGATCAAATTCAATCGTCGGCTCGTAATACCCCAGCGCTTTCAGACCTTCGCGAATGGCGTCATCGACGCGCGCGCGAAAGCGACGATCCGGCGTGACCTCATCACTCTGGATGGTGGAAAGCTGGGCGCGAACGTTTTTCTCCAGCTCTCCGGATAATCCCTCAACCTGCAAACGCACATTCGCTGCGCTGGCGACCCCGCTGACCAGCAAAAGGCTGGTGACACATAACTGGCGGATTTTTAGCACATTTTCTCCTGAATATCCCTGTTTCCCCCTACAGGAAACACTGGCGCCGCTCCACGGCTTAACAAAACCCTAACAACTTAGGGTTGAAAAAGTGGCAATAACCCAAATAATTCTTATGTATTAATCTAGACGTATTACGCGTATTTATTGTGTTAAAAGACACGCTTCGTTACAACCTTAACGACGATTTCTGTATTGAGAGGCCCACCGTGAGTCTATTTGATAAAACGCATCTTGTCGCCCAGGCGGATGCGCTGCCTGGACGCAATACCCCGATGCCAGTGGCGACGCTCCACGCAGTTAACGGCCACTCGATGACCAACGTCCCGGCGGGGATGGAAGTGGCACTGTTCGCCATGGGCTGCTTCTGGGGAGTTGAACGTCTGTTCTGGCAATTGCCGGGGGTTTACAGCACCGCCGCCGGCTACACTGGCGGCTATACGCCCAATCCGACCTATCGCGAAGTGTGCAGCGGCCAGACCGGTCACGCGGAAGCGGTGCGCGTGGTCTACGATCCGCAGGTCATCAGCTATGAGCAGTTATTGCAGGTGTTCTGGGAAAATCACGACCCGGCGCAGGGCATGCGACAGGGTAACGACCTCGGCACCCAGTACCGTTCGGCGATCTATCCGTTGACGCCGGAACAGACGGCAGCGGCAAAGGCCAGCCTCGCGCGCTTCCAGGCGGCGATGAACGACGCGCACGATACCCGTCACATCACCACCGAGATCGCCACCGCCAAACCGTTCTACTATGCCGAGGACGATCACCAGCAGTATCTGTATAAGAACCCGCACGGCTATTGTGGCATTGGCGGCATTGGCGTCTGCCTGCCGCCTCAGGCGTAATTCTTATTTCCGCCTCAACAGCGAGGCGGTTAATGAACGCTCTGGCGGCTTTACATTCCCTTACGCTATACTACCCAGTGTGACAGCCGGTCCAGCGCCTTCGGACCGGTTTTTTATGTATTCCACATTTAAGTTATCAACTTCCCTTCCGAGGATCTGACCTCAACGGTCAGAAAAGATATGTTAAACAGTATTTTAGTAATACTCTGTCTGATAGCCGTCAGTGCGTTTTTTTCGATATCGGAAATCTCACTGGCCGCCTCACGTAAAATCAAACTGAAACTGCTGGCCGATGAAGGCAACGTCAACGCACAGCGGGTGCTGAAGATGCAGGAGAACCCGGGCACCTTCTTTACCGTCGTGCAGATTGGCCTCAACGCCGTCGCCATTCTTGGCGGTATTGTGGGCGACGCGGCTTTCTCACCGGCGTTTCATAGCCTGCTCAGCGGGTATTTGTCACCGGAGCTCTCCGAGCAACTGAGCTTCATCATCTCTTTTACCCTGGTCACCAGCTTGTTCATCCTGTTTGCTGACCTGACTCCGAAACGCATCGGTATGATTGCGCCCGAAACTGTGGCCCTGCGCATCATCAACCCGATGCGCTTCTGCCTGTTAGTCTTCCGCCCGCTGGTGTGGTTGTTTAACGGCATGGCCAACATGATCTTCCGCATCTTCAAACTGCCGATGGTGCGCAAAGACGATATCACCTCCGACGATATCTATGCCGTAGTCGAGGCCGGCGCGCTGGCCGGGGTGCTGCGCAAGCAGGAGCATGAGCTGATTGAGAACGTGTTCGAGCTGGAGTCCCGCACCGTTCCTTCCTCCATGACCCCGCGTGAAAGCGTCATTTGGTTTGATTTGCATGAAGACGAGCAGAGCCTGAAGAATAAAGTGGCCGAACACCCGCACTCGAAGTTCCTCGTCTGTAATGAAGATATCGACCACATTATCGGCTACGTCGATTCAAAAGATCTGCTGAACCGCGTGCTGGCGAACCAGAGCCTGGTGCTGACCGGCGGCGTGCAGATCCGCAACACGCTGATCGTCCCGGATACCCTGACCCTGTCCGAAGCGCTGGAAAGCTTCAAAACCGCCGGGGAAGACTTTGCGGTGATCATGAATGAATATGCGCTGGTGGTCGGGATCATCACCCTTAACGATGTGATGACAACTCTGATGGGCGACCTCGTCGGCCAGGGGCTGGAAGAGCAGATCGTCGCCCGCGATGAAAACTCGTGGCTAATCGATGGCGGTACGCCGATTGATGACGTGATGCGCGTGCTGGATATCGACGAGTTTCCGCAGTCCGGGAACTACGAGACCATCGGCGGCTTTATGATGTTTATGCTGCGTAAAATCCCCAAACGCACCGACGCGGTGAAGTTCTCCGGCTATAAGTTCGAGGTCGTGGATATCGATAACTACCGTATCGACCAGCTGCTGGTGACCCGCATCGATAACAAGCCCACAGTGCTGGTGCCCAAGCAGGCGGAAGCGGCGGAAAGCCAGAACGCCTGAGCGTAATCCTTTCTCTCTCTTAAGGGCGGATGATCATCCGCCCTTTTTATTGCCCGAATGTGAAGCGGCTCACGCCCCACTGCCGATAGCAGATTATTACTGCTCGATAGCGAAACGTTTATGACTCCCCCGAGCGCAAAAAGGTAACGTTGCTCGCGTCTACACGATCATATTCCTGAATAAAGGAAGCGAGGGTTACCATGATAACGTCGAATAAAAATTACTTTATCAGCTGTCTGTTTTTCCTGTTTTTCTTTATAGGCTGGGGATGCTGCTACCCCTATTTATCACTGTGGTTAACGGAAACCATCGGTATTAACTACACGGACGTCGGTCTGGTTTATTCTTTCACTGCCATTGTGGCCGTCTGCGTTCAGCCATTATTCGGTTTTATATCGGATAAGCTGGTGTATCGTAAGAATCTGATGTGGATGCTGGCGATCATTATCACCTTATTCGCTCCATACTGGATCTATGTCTTCGCGCCTCTGTTAAAAATAAATGTGTTCCTCGGCGCGCTGGCTGGCGGCCTCTATATTGGCATGGCCTACGGCGCAGGCTGCGGGATTTGCGAAGCCTACATCGATAAGGTCAGCCGCGCCTCCGGCTTCGAATTTGGTCGGGCGCGGATGTTCGGCGGCATCGGCGCCGCGATCGGCACCTTTGCGGCAGGAAAGCTCTACGGCATCGATCAGAACATGATTTTCTGGCTGGCCAGCGCAGCAGGCGTCTGCCTGCTGGCGATTGTCTGGAAAATGCAGATCAGCACCCATCAAAAGCAGGGGCTGCTGTCCGGCAAAACGTCGCCGGTTACCCTCCGCGATGCCGTCTCGTTGTTAAAAATTAAAAAATTCTGGTTCTTCGCCCTCTATGTCATTGGCGTCGGGGCGGTCTATGAAACCTATGACCAGCAGTTCGCTATCTACTACAGCCATTTCTTTGAGAGTAAAGCCCGGGGTGCAGAAGTCTTCGGTTATTTAACCACGGGTCAGATTTTCCTTGATGCTATCGTGATGTTCTTTGCACCATGGTTTGTGAATAAAATCGGCCCGAAAAATGCGCTGTTATACTGCGGGCTGATTATGAGCTTGCGCATTATCGGTTCCGCGTGGGCTATTGGCCCGGTATCCATCAGCCTGATTAAACTACTCCATGGATTTGAAAGCTCGGTGTTACTCGTCGCGGCGCTTAAATATATTACCGCTAACTTTAACCCCCTGCTTTCCGCGACGGTTTACTTAATTGGCTTCCAGTTTTCAAAAAGCTTTAGCTCTATTTTTCTCTCCACCGGCATCGGCCATATGTACCAGAGCATGGGCTTTACCAGCAGCTATATCGTGCTCGGTAGTATCGCCCTGTGCTTCACGCTCATTTCGTTTATCACGCTGGATAAAGCACGCGTGTTCTCTTCACAACCTGTGCCCGCGAATTAATGTCAGGAGGTAGTCTGCATGTCTCAGTTATTTTATGGCGTGGCGTATTACGATGAATATATGCCGGAAGATCGGCTGGCCAGCGATATCGCCTTAATGCGCGAAACCGGCATTAACGTGGTGCGTATCGCCGAGTCCACCTGGAGTACGCTGGAGCCCGAAGAGGGCCAGTACAATTTCTACCATATCGACCGGGTGCTCGAGGCGATGCATGAGGCCGGCATTGCGGTCATCGTCGGGACGCCCACCTACGCGGTCCCGGCCTGGCTGGCGGCGAAACATCCCGATATTCTGGTCACCACCGTCGCGGGGCAGCAAAAATATGGTCCGCGGCAGATCATGGATATCGTCAACCCGACCTTTCGCCGCTATGCCGAAAAAATTATCCGCACGCTGATGGCCCATGTGAAACACCATCCGGCGATTATCGGCTGGCAACTGGATAACGAAACCAAGCATTACGACAATATTGGCCGCTTTATGCAGGAGGGCTTCGTGCGCAGCCTGCAGGAGAAATATCCAGACCTCCGACAACTGAATCACGATTTCGGTCTGGATTACTGGAGCAACCGCATTGACCGCTGGCAGGATTTTCCGCCGGTGGAAAACACCATCAACGCCAGCCTCGCCTGCGCCTTCTCCCGCTATCAGCGCCAGCAGGTCACCGAGTATCTGGCCTGGCAGGCGGAGATTGTGCGCGAGTACGCCCAACCGCACCAGTTCGTCACCCACAACTTCGATTTTGAATGGCGCGGTTACTCTTACGGCGTGCAGCCGCGGGTCGACCATTTTGCGGCGGCGCAGGCGCTGGATATCGCCGGCGTCGATATCTATCACCCGAGCCAGGCACACCTGACCGGGCGGGAAATCGCCTTTGGCGGCGCCATCACCCGCTCGCTTAAGCCGGGCCAGAACTACTTCGTGCTGGAAACCCAGGCGCAGGGCTTCGCCCAGTGGACTCCCTACCCGGGCCAGCTGCGCCTGCAGGCGTTCAGCCATATCGCCTCCGGCGCCGCCATGGTCTCCTACTGGCACTGGCATTCGATTCATAACGCCTTCGAAACCTACTGGAAGGGGCTGCTCAGCCACGACTTCTCGCGTAACCCGACCTGGCAGGAGGCCACCACTATCGGGGCTGACTTTGCCCGCCTGTCGCCGCAGCTGGCGGAGCTGAAGGCCGAAAACGACGTTGCGCTGCTGATAAGCAATGAGGCAATGGACGCCCTTAACCAGTTCCGCCCCGGCGATGCCGAGGGCAACATTTATAACGATATCTTTCGCCGCTTCCACGATGCGCTGTATGACCACAATATCAGCCTCGACATCATCCACGATGTAAACGAGGAAACCTCGCGCTACCGAGTGCTGATCGTTCCCGGCCTGTACGCTGCCGATGATGGCCTGCTGGCGCGTATCAATCACTATATCGCCGAGGGCGGCAGAGCGCTTATCGGCTTTAAATCGGGCTTTAGCGATGAAAACGTCAAGGTACGCCGCAGCGCGCAGCCTGGGATCCTGCGGCAGAGCTGCGGCGTCAGCTACAGCCAGTTCACCCTGCCGGAAGGGACGACGGTAAGCTCTTGCTGTGCAGAGATTGATTGCCGCAATGACAATCAGGCTGAGCTGTGGATGGAATTGCTGACGCCCGATGATGGGACCCGCACCTTGCTGCGCTATCAGCATCCGGCATGGGGCGAATACGCCGCCGCCACCGAAGCGGATTATGGCCGGGGACGAGCGATGTATGTTGGCTTCCTGCCGCAGAAGGGATTGATTAGCCAGCTGTTTGATGTACTAACCGCCGATATCGCATTGCGCTCGCGCACTTCCGCCTATCGCTTCCCATTAGTGGTCAAAAAAATGCGTAATCGCGCCGGGAAAACCATCCACTTCCTGTTCAATTACTCCGGCGAGACGCTGGAATTTGTCAGCGAGACCGCGGGTAGCGCGCTGCTGAGCGGGGAGACAGTATACGTCGGCCAGCCGTTGCGCCTCAGGGCCTGGGAATTTACTATCATCGAAAGCTAACGACGCGGCGGCGCTCAGGTGGGAGAGAGAATGGAACTGGATATCAATGAGCTACTCAATTTCTCGCCATTGATGAAGACCTTTACCTTCAATGCCTGGGTCGTCGCAGGCTTCACGCCGATTACCCGCGGCTCCACGCTGGACTACTACATTAACCGCCCGCAGGGGATGAAAGGTTACATCATTAATCTGACCCTGCGCGGCCAGGCGCGGGCGAAGGCGGGCGATGGCTTCCTTCTGTGCCGGGAAAACGATCTGCTGCTGTTTCCTCCCGGGGTGCCCCATCACTACGGCAGGGACGAGCACAGCGAGTATTGGGACCATCTGTGGATCTACTTTATCCCCCGCCCCTACTGGATAGACTGGCTAAAGTGGGACCAAACTACTCACGGTATCGGCAAAACAACCATTAACGATCCCGAACAGCTCCAGCAGCTGCGCGATCTGTTCTACGAAGTGATACGCCATCACTCGGCATCCGCGCCGCTGTCGGAAGCGCTGGCGATGAACGCCCTGGAAAGGTTGATCCTTCACTGTTTTCAGCGACAGCCCATCAGCAACCGTCACGCCCACGACCCACGGATTAACGCCGTCTGCGACTACCTCAACGCCCATATTGCGCAGGAGGTAAAAATCGAGACCCTGGCGGCGATGGTATTTATCTCCCCTTCACGTCTGGCGCACCTTTTCAAAAATGAACTGGGGCAAACGGTTTATGCGTGGCGGGAAACGCAACGCATCAACCGCGCCAGGTGGCTTATTCAGAGCACCTCGCTCCCGCTTAACAAAATTGCTTTATCGGTAGGCTACAGCGATCCGGTCTATTTCACCCGCTTGTTTCGTAAACATAACGGCATTCCACCGGGCGAATATCGCAAACGCTATGCGGAAATGAAGGGCTAAAAACATCAACGGCTCCCATCGGGAGCCGTCTTTTACCTACTACGTACTGCTACGTTTCAGGTTATGCCATCTCAGTTTGCAGACGCAACACCTGACGATTGACTTCGGACATCACTGACAGATGCAGCTTGTCCTTGACCTTCGGGATAAGGATTTTGCCCTTATCAAATTCAAATGCGCCAACGTCCTTGATGTACAACCGTCCACGAAACAGGATCTTCACGTACTTCGCCACTTGCAGCGGATTGTAGCGTTGGAAAATTTTCATTCTTCTCTCCTGCCAGGGTTACGCTCCTGTGGTGCCACAGTTAGCCCACGTATCGGGAGCGCAAATTTTAATGCCCTAAAACTATAGTCCAGAATCTCAGAGGGACCCAGTATGTATAAGTTTATTTACCCTTTGATGACAATAATTCAGAATTTTCGTTTCAGACATACGATGAAGTAAGTATAAGTCGCCGTTTTTCGACTAATTTGTGCGTCAACACGCAAACTGGCATCCTCATTGCGGGTAATCACCACCAATCGCACTTATGATTAAACGAGACCAAGTGGTCGGATCACCTGCACAAAAAATGATTAAGGAAACCGTATGACCCTACGTAGCATACTGGCCGCCTCGTTACTCCTCGTGCCGCTGCTGGCCTCAGCGCATAACTTTGTCGATGGCCAGCGCGTGGCGCCGGTCGGCGTCGCGGATCGGGGCGAATTAATTCTGGATAATGATAAGTTTAGCTATAAAAACTGGAATAGCTCGCAGCTGGCGGGAAAAGTGCGCGTCGTCCAGCACATCGCCGGACGCTCGTCAGCAAAAGAGAAAAATGCCAACCTGATCGAGGCGATTAAAGCAGCGGGCTTCCCGCACGATCGCTATCAGACCACCACCATCGTTAACACCGACGATGCCATCCCGGGCACCGGTATGTTTGTGCGCAACAGTATCGAAAGCAATAAAAAGCTCTTCCCATGGTCGCAATTTATCGTCGACAGCAATGGATTGGTGCGAAAAGCCTGGCAGCTGGACGAGAAGAGCTCGGCGATTGTGGTGCTGGATAAGAGCGGGCGCATCCAGTGGGCCAAAGACGGCGCGCTCACTCAGCAAGAGGTGCAGCAGGTGATCGACCTGCTGCATAAATTGCTTAATAAATAGAGACCCGGAAGCCGGGATTGAGGAAGGATTCACGCGGCGTGTAGTCGAGGGTTTTGCCCTGCCAGTCGTGAACATGCGCCCCGGCGGCGACCGCGACGGCATGGCCGGCGGCGGTGTCCCAGGTGCTGGTCGGCCCGAAGCGCGGATAGAGCTGGGCCTGGCCTTCCGCCACCAGGCAGAACTTCAGCGAGGAACCGATGGAAGTGGTCTGGTGCTCGCCCAGTTGCTCAAGGTACTCCTGCAGCTCCGGATCGTTGCCATGGGAGCGGCTGATCACCACCAGCGGTGGACGGGCATCGCGGACCTGGATCTGCTTGCGCACGCCGCACTCTTCTTTCCAGGCTTTGCCTTTTTCCGCGCTGTACATCACCTTCATCACCGGCGCATAGACCACGCCCAGCGTCGGCTTGCCGTTTTCAATCAGCGCGATATTAACGGTGAACTCGCCGTTACGCTTAATAAATTCTTTGGTGCCGTCCAGCGGGTCGACCAGCCAGTAGCGCTGCCAGTGCTGGCGCACTTCCCAGGCCGGCGGGTCCTCTTCCGACAGAATGGGAATGGTGGCATCCAGCGCCTGCAGGCCGCTGACAATGACTTTATGCGCCGCGAGATCCGCCGCCGTGACCGGAGAATCATCTTTCTTGCTGGCGACGTTGATCGGCTGGTTTCCATCGTAAACTTCCATGATGGCATCGCCCGCGTTCCGTGCAAGCTGACATACTTGTTCTAACATTCTCCACCTCGTCTGGTTACAGTGGCGTTAACTTGTTGTTTTATTTATATCGCATCACCGCAAGTTCCGCTATCTGTGATAACGATGGCGGTTTCTCTGCCCGCTTTTCTGGCAAGATTCACATTTCTGTAAGCAACAGAATATAAATACATTTTCTTCTGTGCTATCGCTCATAAAAAAGGACGCCTCTGATGATTAAGTTTAGCGCAACGCTCCTGGCCACGCTGATCGCCGCCAGCGTCAACGCCGCAACGGTCGACCTGCGGATCATGGAAACCACCGATCTGCACAGCAATATGATGGACTTTGACTATTACAAAGATGCCGCCACGGAGAAATTCGGCCTGGTGCGTACCGCCACCCTGATTGAACAGGCGCGGGCAGAAGCGAAAAACAGCGTACTGGTGGATAACGGGGATGTCATCCAGGGGAGCCCGCTGGGCGACTACATGGCCGCCAAGGGACTGAAAGAGGGCGATGTTCATCCGGTGTATAAGGCGATGAATACCCTGAATTATGCCGTCGGCAACCTGGGCAACCATGAATTCAACTACGGCCTCGACTTCCTGCACAAGGCGCTAGCCGGGGCGAAATTCCCCTACGTGAACGCCAATATCATCGATGCCAAAACCGGCAAACCGCTTTTCACCCCGTACCTGATCAAGGATACCCCGGTTCAGGACAGCGAAGGTCAATCCCACACCCTGCGCATCGGCTATATCGGCTTTGTGCCGCCGCAGATCATGACCTGGGATAAAGCCAATCTTAGCGGCAAAGTGACGGTCAACGACATTACCGAAACCGCGCGCAAATATATCCCGGAGATGCGGGCGAAAGGGGCTGATGTGGTGGTAGTGGTCGCTCACTCCGGCCTCTCCGCCGACCCGTATCAGGCGATGGCCGAGAACTCAGTCTACTACTTAAGCCAGGTGCCCGGCGTTGACGCCATCATGTTCGGCCACGCCCACGCGGTATTCCCAGGCAAAGACTTCGCCAACATTAAAGGCGCGGATATCGCCAGAGGGACGCTGAACGGCGTACCGGCGGTGATGCCGGGAATGTGGGGCGATCATCTCGGGGTGGTCGATCTGGTGCTGAACAACGACAGCGGCAAATGGCAGGTGACTCAGAGTAAAGCGGAAGCACGGCCAATCTACGACGCGGTGGCGAAGAAATCGCTGGCGGACGAAGACGGTAAGCTGGTGGCGGTGCTGAAAGCCGATCACGACGCTACTCGCGAGTTCGTCAGTAAGCCGATCGGCAAGTCCGCCGACAACATGTACAGCTATCTGGCGCTGGTGCAGGACGACCCGACGGTGCAGGTAGTCAACATGGCGCAGAAAGCCTACGTTGAACACTACATTCAGGGCGACCCGGATCTGGCGAAACTACCGGTACTCTCCGCTGCCGCGCCGTTTAAAGTCGGCGGGCGTAAAAACGATCCGGCGAGCTTCGTGGAAGTGGAAAAAGGCCAGCTTACCTTCCGCAACGCCGCCGACCTCTATCTCTACCCGAACACCCTGGTGGTGATGAAGGTCAGCGGGAAGGAGGTCAAGGAGTGGCTGGAGTGCTCCGCCGGGCAGTTTAACCAGATTGACCCGACCAGCAGCAAGCCGCAGTCGCTGATCAACTGGGACGGCTTCCGCACCTATAACTTCGACGTGATTGACGGGGTGAACTACCAGATCGACGTCACTCAGCCGGCCCGCTACGACGGCGAATGTCAGATGATCCATCCGCAGGCAGAGCGTATTAAGCACCTGACCTTCAACGGCAAACCGGTCGATCCGCAGGCCACTTTCCTGGTCGCCACCAATAACTATCGCGCGTACGGCGGTAAATTCGCTGGCACCGGCGAAAGCCATATCGCCTTCGCCTCACCGGATGAAAACCGTTCAGTGCTGGCGGCGTGGATTGGCGCGCAATCGAAGAAGGATGGCGCGATCCATCCGGCGGCGGATAACAACTGGCGTCTGGCGCCGATCCACAGTAAGACGCCGCTGGATATTCGTTTTGAGACCTCGCCTGGCGACAAAGCCGCGGCGTTTATCAAAGAGAAAGCCCAATATCCGATGCACCAGGTGACCACCGATGATATCGGCTTCGCCATTTATCAGCTGGATTTGAGTCAGTAATCCCTGTTCCCCGGTGGCGCTGCGCTTACCGGGGCTACAGGGAGTGATACATTTTCACTCCTCGTGGCTAGCCAGCACCGCCGGCAGATTAACCTCGATCCAGTCCGCCAGGGCCGCCACCTTCTCGCTCACCTGCAGGCCGAGCGGCGTCAGGCTATATTCAACGTGCGGGGGCACCACCGGATAAGAGACGCGGTCGATAAAACCATCCTGCTCCAGGGCCTGCAGCGACTGCGCCAGCATCTTTTCGCTGACTCCGCCCATTTTGCGCCGCAGATCGCTGAAGCGATGGGTTCCTTCGCGCAGCGCCACCAGAATCAACACGCCCCAGCGGCTGGTGACATGTTTAAGCACATCGCGCGACGGGCACTGTTCCGCAAACAAATTGCCATTGCGCAGTTTCTCGCTCAGCGTCGGTTCGGCCATTTTCACACTTACCTTTTTGTACGTACTTACTAAAAGTTAGTTAAGGTGTTAGCTTACCACAACTGCCACTAAACACGAAGGAGAAGACTAATGATCGCTCTTACCGGTGCCACCGGCCAGCTTGGCCACTACGTTCTGCAAGACCTGCTTAAAACCGTCCCTGCCGGCCAGATTGTGGCGATTGTCCGCAACCCGGCCAAAGCCCAGACTCTCAGCCAGCAGGGCGTTGTCGTCCGCCAGGCCGACTATAGCGACGAAGCGGCGCTGACCGCCGCGCTGCAGGGCGTGGATAAACTGCTGTTAATCTCCTCCAGCGAAGTCGGCCAGCGCGCCGTACAGCACCGCAACGTCATCAACGCCGCCAAAGCCGCTGGGGTGAAGTTCATCGCCTACACCAGCCTGCTGCACGCCGACACTTCGCCGCTGGGCCTGGCCGCAGAGCATATTGCAACCGAGCAGATGCTGGCCGACTCTGGTATCGCTTACGCCCTGCTGCGTAACGGCTGGTATACTGAAAACTATCTGGCCAGCGCGCCGCCGGCGCTGGAGCACGGCGTGTTTATCGGCGCCGCCGGCGAAGGTAAAATTGCCTCCGCCACCCGCGCAGATTATGCCGCCGCGGCCGCCCGCGTTATCGCCGGTGAAGGCCATGCAGGGAAAGTTTATGAACTGGCGGGTGATAACGCCTGGACGCTGAGCGACCTGGCTGCTGAGCTGAGCAAGCAAAGCGGTAAAAACGTGGTCTACCAAAACCTCAGCGAAGCCGACTTCGCCGCCGCGCTGAAAAGCGTCGGCCTGCCGGCGGGTCTGGCCGATATGCTTGCAGACTCCGACGTCGGCGCCTCGAAAGGCGGGCTGTTTGACGACAGCCGCACCCTGAGTACGTTGATCGGCCGTCCGACCACCTCCCTTGCCGAAAGCGTGAAAGGCATTCTGTAACCGCCCCTCTCAGCTTTTGCGGTTGCGTCCCGGCGGTTCCTCTCTCATATTGAAGAGATTAATCGTCGGGAGGCAGGCATGCAGGGCGTACCACCCCAATTTAGTGATGAAAAAGATCGCGCGCGCTTTCGCCATCTCGAACAGCTGCCCGGGGTAGAGCTTTACCACGCCCATATCTCCCGCTACGCCTTTGAACCCCATACCCACGAAGCTTTCGGCATTGGCGTGATTGAGCAGGGTGCCGAGCGCTTTCGCTACCGCGGCAGTCAGCACATCGCCGCCGCCAATGCCATTGTCACCATGAATCCCGACGAGTTGCACACCGGCGAAGCGGAAACCGCCGACGGCTGGCGCTACCGGATGATTTATCTGGAGCCGGACCGTCTGGAAGCCATCACCGGGGTGCGCGACTGGTGGTTCAGCGAGGTGGTCCGCGAGGATCCCCTGCGGTCCCGGCGGATTGGCCAGCTGATTTACGGTCTGTGGCACAGCGAAGATGCGCTGGCCCAGCAGGGAATGCTGCTCGACCTCATCGACACCTTCCGCCCTCTGGCCCACCATGCCTCGGCGCAGGGTGAGGCCGGGCATCGCTTCGACCGCGTGCGCGACTACCTGCATGATAACTATATGCGGCCCATCACCCTCGACGAGCTGGCGCAGGTGGCGGCGCTGAGCCCGTACCACTTTCAGCGCCAGTTTAAAGCCCACTATCACGTAACGCCCCATCAGATGCTGATGGCCATCCGCCTGTGGCGCGCCAAAGCATTTCTCACCCACGGCATGCCCGCCGCCGAAGTGGCGATAGCCGTCGGCCTCACCGACCAGTCTCACCTGACCCGCACCTTCACCCAGCGTTACGGCATTACGCCGGTACGCTATCAGAAGCAGGTCGCCAGGCGCTGATGCGCAATCTCATACAATATTCCCGCCCGGCCTCCTTCTACACTGCAGACAACCGTGATGACAATGGATGCAATGATGATTAGTGGTGTGTTGTACGCCCTGCTGGCGGGGCTGATGTGGGGTTTAATTTTCGTCGGGCCTTTGCTGGTGCCAGAGTATCCGGCGATGTTGCAGTCGATGGGACGCTATCTGGCCCTGGGTCTGATCGCCCTGCCGCTGGCATGGCTCGGGCGCGCGCGTTTGCGCCAGCTGAGCCGGAACGACTGGTGGACCGCGCTGGGTCTGACGATGATGGGAAATCTTATCTATTACGTCTGCCTGGCCAGCGCCATTCAGCGTACC
The DNA here is from genome assembly GCF_040062415.1 of Klebsiella sp. GG_Kp173. Lineage (NCBI taxonomy): Bacteria > Pseudomonadati > Pseudomonadota > Gammaproteobacteria > Enterobacterales > Enterobacteriaceae > Klebsiella > Klebsiella sp. GG_Kp173. The sequence goes on along the minus strand of NZ_JBEAFZ010000083.1, from coordinate 36,217 downwards.
GGGGCGCCGGTCTCCACCATGATTATCGGCACGCTGCCGGTGGTATTGCCGGTCTTCGCCAATCTGCTCTACAGCCAGCGCGACGGAAAGCTGCCATGGCGGCGCCTGTTTCCGGCGCTGGTCTGCATCGCCGTCGGCCTGATCTGCGTTAACGTCGCGGAACTGCGCCAGGGGCTGCCTGATTTTAGCCCGTGGCGCTACGGCTCCGGCATTGCGCTGGCGCTGGGGTCGGTGGTCTGCTGGGCCTGGTATGCCCTGCGCAACGCCCGCTGGCTTCGGGAGAACCCGCATCAACCGCCGATGATGTGGGCTACCGCTCAGGCGCTGGTGACGCTTCCGGTTTCGCTGGCCGGCTATCTCGCCGCCTGCGCCTGGCTGCACGGTCAGCAGGCCGGGTTCCCCCTGCCCTTCGGCCCGCGCCCGGCGGTGTTTATTACGCTGATGCTGGCCATCGCGGTGCTCTGCTCATGGGTCGGCGCGCTGTGCTGGAATATTGCCAGTCAACGATTACCGACGGTGATCCTCGGGCCGCTTATCGTTTTCGAAACCCTGGCCGGGCTTCTGTATACCTTTCTGTTGCGGCAAAGTTTACCGCCGCTGCTGACCCTGAGCGGTATCCTGCTGCTGGTGCTCGGCGTGGTCTCCGCCGTCCGCGCCAGGCCGGAAAAACCGACGTTGCAACCGCTGACGAACGAAAAAAAGTAGCCGGGCCCTATTAAGGGGTATTCCCTCGCCATAAAGATGCATTTAAAATACACCTTATATTCCTGATGACGAGGTAACTGCTATGGCTTTCCGTGACCAACCTTTAGGCGAGCTGGCGCTGACCATCCCGCGCGCCTCCGCCCTGTTCCGTCAATACGATATGGATTACTGCTGCGGCGGCAAACAGACGCTGGCGCGCGCCGCATCGCGCAAAGCGCTGGATGTCGCGGTGATTGAAGCCGAGCTGGAGAAACTGGCCGGGGAGCCTATCACCCGCGACTGGCGCGCGGCGCCTCTGGCGGAGATCATCGACCATATCATCGTTCGCTATCATGACCGGCACCGCGAACAGCTGCCGGAGCTGATCCTGCAAGCCACCAAGGTTGAACGGGTCCACGCCGATAAACCGAATGTGCCGAAAGGGCTGACGAAGTACCTGACTATGCTGCAGCAGGAGCTCTCCAGCCACATGATGAAAGAGGAGCAGATCCTGTTTCCGATGATCAAACAGGGGATGGGCGCCCAGGCCGGGGGCCCGATCGGCGTAATGGAAAGCGAGCATGATGAAGCGGGCGAACTGCTCGAGGTAATCAAACATATCACCCATAACGTGACGCCGCCGCCGGAAGCCTGCACCACCTGGAAGGCAATGTATAACGGTATCAACGAGATGATCGACGATCTGATGGAGCATATCAGTCTGGAAAATAACGTGCTGTTCCCGCGTGCCCTCGCCGGTAAGTAAAGAAAAAGGCGCCCGCAGGCGCCCTCGACATTGTCCGTCTTATTTGGCCACTTTGAGTGGCCTTTTTTATGACGATCCGTTGCAAGCAACGTTAAAATTTTCGTTTATTTCGCCAGACGTTTTTTGCCGGCAAACAGCCAGCCCGCCCCCAGCAGAACAAACCACAGCGGGGTGACCATCAGCGCTTCACGGGTATCATCTTCGAGGGTCAACAGCACCAGTACGAAGACGAAGAAGGCCATGCACACCCAGCACATTAATTTGCCCAGCGGCATCTTATACTTGGACTTCTCGTGCAGCTGCGGACGCTTTTTACGATAGACCAGGTAAGAGCAAAGGATAATCGTCCAGACGAACATGAACAGGATCGCCGACACCGTGGTGATCATGGTGAACGCGGCGATCACGCTCGGGTTGACCATCAGCATCACCACACCGCCCAGCAGGCACATGCAGGAGAAGGTTAAGCCCTTCGCCGGCACCGCACGCTTCGACAGTTTGGCGAACATCTTCGGCGCCTGACCATCCTGCGCCAGACCGAACAGCATACGGCTGGTGGAGAAGACGCCGCTGTTGGCTGAGGAGGCTGCGGAAGTCAGCACCACGAAGTTAATCAGGCTCGCCGCCGCCGGCAGACCGACCAGCACGAACAGCTCAACGAACGGGCTCTTGCTCGGCACCACGGAGCTCCACGGCGTCACCGACATAATCACAATCAATGCGAAGACGTAGAACATAATGATACGCAGCGGGATGGAGTTAATCGCCCGCGGCAGGGATTTTTCCGGGTCTTTGGTTTCAGCCGCAGTGGTACCGACCAGCTCAATCCCCACGAAGGCGAATACCGCAATCTGGAAGCCGGCGAAGAAGCCGCTCAGCCCTTTAGGGAACCAGCCGCCGTCATTCCACAGATGCGCGAAAGAGGCTTCGACGCCGGTCGGCGATTTAAAATGCATCATGACCATCACCAGGCCGACCACGATCAGCGCCACGATGGCGACGATTTTGATCATCGCGAACCAGAACTCCATTTCGCCAAACATTTTGACGGTGGCAAGGTTCAGGCCCAGCAGCAGCAGGATCACCGCCAGAGACGCGACCCAGTCGGAGAGTCCGGGAAACCAGAACTGCGCGTAGGCGGTGATCGCCACCACGTCCGCCATCCCCGTCACCACCCAGCAGAACCAATAGGTCCAGCCGGTAAAGTAGCCCGCCCAGGGGCCCAGCAGATCGGCCGCGAAGTCGCTGAAGGATTTATATTCGAGGTTCGACAGCAGTAATTCGCCCATGGCTCGCATAACGAAAAACAGCATAAAACCGATAATCATATAAACAAAAATAATAGATGGCCCGGCAAGGCTGATGGTTTTGCCAGAACCCATAAATAATCCTGTGCCGATCGCCCCGCCAATTGCAATCAGCTGAATATGTCGGTTTGTGAGATTTCGCCGTAGCGATTGTTCAGTCGGCTCCTGCTCGATAGCAGCGACTTTAACCTGATCTACCATGTGATTTCTTCCTGTTGTACCTGTCTGTGTTGTTCAGGCTCTGATGGCCTGTCGTCTGTCATTAACCCCAGCAAGGGCTAGTCGATATTAGGTAAGAATCGGAGGGATGAATACTATGATTTAGATATAATGTTAATTTTATGTTTAAAGTGAGTGTTATATCACTCATCTAACGCGAAATAGCTCACAAAAATACACCCATACGCGATGAATGCAAAACATAATTCCAATTAATTTTTAACTTAAGGATTTTACGCTATTTTTGTGGCTTCCCCCGCCGCTGGGGAAGAGGAAGCCTCTGCTGTTTAGATAATATCCAGCAGTTCAACTTCGAAGATCAGGGTGCTGAACGGAGGGATCGACGCGCCAGCGCCGCGCTCGCCGTAGGCCAGGTTGTGCGGGATGGTCAGTTCCCATTTGGAACCTACCGGCATCAGGGTCAGCGCTTCAATCCAGCCGCCGATTACGCCGGTCACCGGGAACTCTGCCGGTTCGCCGCGGGCGACGGAGCTGTCGAAGACGGTGCCGTCGATCAGTTTACCGGTGTAATGCACGCGTACGCGGTCGGTACGGGCCGGGATCGGGCCTTCGCCCTGGGTCAGCACGCGGAACTGCAGGCCGGACTCGGTGCTGTTCACACCCTCTTTCTCGCGGTTTTCATCAAGGTACTTCTGGCCGTCAGCGGCCATCGCCTGGAAACGCTCGCGACGCACGGCGTCGGCGCGCTCGTGGATTTCACGCAGCGCACGGTGGACGGCTTCTACCGGCACCTGCGGCTGGTTACCTTCCAGCGCATCGGCGATACCCGCCACCAACGCTTCCGGCAGCAGCCCCTGCAGGCCGGATTCGCTCAGCTGTTGTCCAACCTGCAAGCCGATACCGTAACTTGCCTGCGCTTCGATAGTGTCAAAAGTTGGGGTTGCCATCTTTGTTCCTTTTTTGGGTGATAAACATCAAGAGAAAAGCGTCCGGAAGCATAACAGCCATAGCGAAATGGGTAAAACTTTGTCGGCGGATGATGACAAATCTCAGCGAAAAAGAAACAATAGGCGGCATCAGGTTAACTTCACTTTGTTCCGGTCATCAGGACGTTAGCCATCTATACTCATATGCAGGATAAAAATATGCGGAGCAGGAGGAAAGCCATGCCCGGGCGCTTTGAACTGACATCTACCCTGGCGAAAATCTGGCACGCCCCGGATCATTTTCGCCTCCTGGACCCACTGCCCCCAATGCACCGCCGGGGAATTATTGCTGGCTTCCTGTTGGTTATCATCGGCATTCTGCTTCCCTCTGACGATAGCCAAAACCCGGCGACCACCAGCCGTGAAGCAAATCTGAATCTGCAGTCGCAGTCCCAGCCGCAAGCTGGCGGCAATCAGGCCGTTCCCCTGCCGCCGATCACCAATACGCCTACCGTGAGCGATGCCGACCAGATGGCACCGGTCGCCCCGGAGCCGATTCAGGATGAGCAACCGGACCAGGCGCAAACGCAACAGCCCGCTGCCTCCCAGCCCTATCAATCCTCATCGCAGCAGTCCGCGCCGGGCATTGAGCAACAGTGGCGAACCTATCGCATCGAGTCGGGCAAAACCCTGGCCCAGCTGTTCCGCGATCATGGGCTGCCGGCCACCGACGTCTACGCCATGGCGCAGGTTGAAGGCGCTGGTAAACCATTAAGCACGTTGCAGAGCGGACAGACGGTGCAGATTCGGCAGAACGCCAACGGCGTGGTCACCGGGCTCACTATTGATACCGGCAATGGTCAGCAGGTGCTGTTTACCCGCCAGTCGAATGGCAGTTTTGTGCGTGCGCGCTAGCAGAGAAGACGACAGCGAGCGTTACGCCGCCGCAAAATGAAGGGCTCTGGAAAGCAAAACGCCGGCACAAGGCCGGCGGTTTGTTGTTACCAGAACGTCAGATGCCGATTACTCAGCAACCACGTTGATGATAACTTTAGCGAATACTTCGCTGTGAACCTGGAAGTCCACTTCGTGCTCGCCAACGTTACGCAGAACGCCGTTCGGCAGGCGAACTTCGCTCTTAGCAACTTTAACGCCTGCTGCAGTGACAGCGTCAGCGATGTCGCGAGTACCGATGGAACCGAACAGTTTACCTTCGTCGCCAGCTTTAGACGCGATGGTTACGGATTCCAGGGCGTTGATCTGCGCAGCACGAGCTTCAGCAGCTGCCAGAACGTCAGCCAGTTTGGCTTCCAGTTCAGCGCGACGCGCTTCGAAGAATTCAACGTTTTTCTTGGTAGCAGGAACAGCTTTACCCTGCGGGACCAGGAAGTTACGAGCATAGCCCGCTTTAACGTTAACCTGATCACCCAGGCTACCCAGGTTTGCTACTTTATCAAGCAGAATAACTTGCATTACCTTATCCTCTCAAAGTCGTATTAATGGACCGTGACCGATTACTGATGACGATCAGTGTACGGCAGCAGGGACAGGTAGCGAGCGCGTTTGATAGCGCGTGCCAGCTGACGCTGATATTTTGCACGGGTACCGGTGATACGGCTCGGGACAATCTTACCGCTTTCGGTGATGTAGTTTTTCAGCGTAGCGATATCTTTATAGTCGATCTCTTGAACGCCTTCCGCGGTGAAACGGCAGAACTTGCGACGACGGAAATAACGTGCCATATGGCTAGTCTCCAGAATCTATCAATTCAATCTGCTCGGCATGCAGAACCATTTTGCTCAAGCCGTTCTTTGCCTTATGGCAAGAGATGAACCCTCGAACGGTTACTGCGCTACCGACCGTTATACTGTGAGTAATGGCCTGGTTCTCGTGACCGCTAATAATAACGGGCATCTGACACCATGCCTGCCGGTGAAAACCGGCTTCCTCCTGCACTGAACGATGCTCAAGCACGAACTGGCAGTGAGGAATTCCTGACGGGCTGACCTTACGAAGTGGAGTCCTGCAAATAATGCCGGACAGCTCCAGACGGTTGGTCATCAGGATTACTCTTCAGAATCCCCAGCTTCAGAATCATCTGCGGTTTCGTTGGCGAAATCTTCGCGACGCTCACGGCGCTCGTCTTTCGCTTTAACCATCGGAGATGCTTCGGTAACAGCGTGCTTAGTACGCATTACCATGCTGCGGATAACGGCGTCGTTGAAGCGGAAGTTAGTTTCCAGCTCATCGATCGCTTCCTGCGGCGCTTCAACGTTCATCAGAACGTAGTGAGCTTTGTGCAGTTTGTTGATCGGATAAGCCAGCTGACGGCGGCCCCAGTCTTCCAGACGGTGGATCGTACCTGCTGCTGCAGTGATTGCACCAGTGTAACGTTCGATCATGCCCGGAACCTGTTCGCTCTGGTCAGGATGGACCATAAAAACGATTTCGTAATGACGCATCGAATTGCTCCTTACGGATTATTCAGCCTCCTGTCTGGGTCAGCCGCGGCCCATGGAGGCAAGGAACGTGTTAAAGGGCGGCTGAAAAATTGACGCGTCATTCTAATGGCGGCCCCCCAGGAACACAAGCGCATTTGCACAAATAATTCGCACTATGCGTCAAGTTGCGCTAAGTGGGTGATTTAAAATTAACCAGCAAAGGAAGCGGCATTTTTTTGAACAACTGCATCAGAAAAGGTCGCCATGCGACGAACGCGCAGCGATTACACTTATATCAAAGCCCAACGACCACAGGAGAGCCCCCGAGTCAGCGTCAGGACTGTCAGTCAGGAGCGTAGTATATGAAACTGAAAATCATCGCCATGATGGCTGCGCTTTTCTTCAGCGCCAACGCGCTGGCAGCTATCCAAATCACCGAACGACAGGCCCGCAACATGGACGACGTGCAGAGCCTCGGCGTTATCTATATCAATCATAATATGGCCACTGAGCACGAGGCTGAACAGGCCCTTAGCCAGCTGAGCGATGCGCAGGGGGCGAAATACTTCCAGCCCATCCTGATGCATGAACCAGAAACCAACGGCCCGCTTCGCGCCAGCGCGGTGATATACCGCTAACGCCGGGCCCATTCTTCGCCTCTCCTCGCGAGGGGCGAAGCGAAACCCTCACCTAAACGCAATTGAGAATTATTTTATAAACCGACTTATCAGCGTCATTGCAACCTGATTTAATCATCAGTCTGTTTTTTGATAATCAGGAGTAATGGATGGTTCCGCGTTTCGCCACCTTAGGCCGCATCCCCAAAGGCGTTTGGGTGCTCGGCGGCGTCAGCCTGCTGATGGATGTGTCGTCCGAGATGATCCACAGTCTCTTACCGCTGTTTATGGCCACCACCCTCGGCGCCAGCGTGATCATTATCGGTCTTATCGAGGGGCTGGCGGAAGCCACCGCCCTGATCCTGAAAGTCTTCTCCGGCGCGATCAGCGACTACGTCGGCAAGCGCAAAGGGCTGGCGCTGCTGGGCTACGGCCTGGGCGCGCTCAGCAAGCCGCTGTTTGCCATCGCCCCGACCGCCGGCGTGGTGTTTAGCGCCCGCATGATAGACCGCGTAGGCAAAGGCATTCGCGGCGCGCCGCGAGACGCGCTGGTCGCCGACGTCACCCCACCGGAGATCCGCGGCGCTGCCTACGGGCTGCGTCAGGCGCTGGATACCATTGGCGCCTTTCTCGGCCCGCTGCTGGCTGTGCTGCTGATGTTTATCTGGGCCAACGATTTTCACGCCATATTCTGGGTGGCGGTTATTCCCGCCGTGCTCTCCATTCTCCTGCTGGGTTTTGGTCTGCAGGAGCCAAAATCCGCCATCGGTCATAAACGCAGTAATCCGCTGAAGCGCGAAAATCTGCAAAAGCTCTCCGCCGCCTACTGGTGGGTGGTCGCCATCGGCAGCATCTTCACCCTTGCCCGCTTCAGCGAAGCCTTTCTGGTGCTGCGCGCCCAGCAGATGGAGATCCCGCTGTTTACTATTCCGCTGGTGATGGTGGCGATGAACCTCGTCTACAGCGTTACGGCCTACCCGTTCGGTAAGCTCTCTGACAGCATGAGCCACAGCAAACTGCTGCAGTGGGGACTGCTGGTGCTGATCCTCGCCGATATCGTGCTGGCCCTCAGCGGCCACTGGAGCACGCTGCTGGTCGGGGTCGCGCTATGGGGAATTCACATGGGGATGACCCAAGGGCTGTTGGCGGCGATGGTCGCCCATACGGCGCCGCAGGAGCTACGCGGCACGGCGTTCGGTATGTTCAACCTGATGAGCGGCCTGGCGCTGTTGCTGGCCAGTACCTGCGCCGGAGTGCTGTGGGAAACCTTCGGCGCCGCTTCGACATTTTACGCTGGCGCGATAATTTGCGTGGTCACGCTAATCGGCATGCGCGCTATGCCGTCAGCTTATCGTCAGGGCTAAAAAACGGCTCCGGGGCCAGACCAGTTGTTTCACCGTGACGGTGAAAGCCCCGGAGCGCGTCGTTTACTTCTGCCCGTAGTAGGCGTTCGGCCCGTGCTTACGCAGAAAATGTTTTTCCATCAGCCAGCTATCAATCGGCTGCAGCTGCGGATTAATGCCGCGGGCAATCCACGCCATGCGCGCCACCTCTTCCATCACTACCGCGTTGTGCACCGCCTCGTGGGCGTCTTTCCCCCAGGAGAATGGCCCGTGCTGATAGACGACGATCCCCGGCGTATGCAACGGGTTTGCCTCGCCCAGCGTTTCGATAATCACCTTCCCGGTGTTCAGCTCGTAGGCCTCATCCACCTCCTGCGCGCTAAGCGCCCGGGTGCAAGGGATATCGCCGAAGAAATAGTCCGCATGAGTGGTGCCGAGCGCCGGGATCGCCAGCCCCGCCTGCGCCCAGGCGGTAGCGTGCGTCGAGTGGGTATGCACCACCCCGCCAAGGCCGGGATAACGGCGATAGAGCGCCAGATGGGTAGCGGTATCAGAGGAGGGACTCCAGCGTCCTTCCACCACGTTGCCCTGCAGATCGACCACCGTCATGTCATCGACGGTCATGGCGTCGTAGGCCACGCCGCTGGGTTTGATCGCCACCAGCCCGCGCTGCCGGTCAATCGCGCTGACATTGCCCCAGGTGAAGGTCACCAGGCCGTAGCGCGGCAGATCCATATTGGCCTCGAACACCTGCTGTTTCAGTTGTTGCATTACGCCGCCTCCATCAGCCCGGCGCGGGCCATCCGCGCTTTCACCCAGTCGCGCGCCTTCGCCACTTCCGCTAGCGGATCCGCGCTGCTTTCACTCCACATCTCAATCAGATACGGGCCGCAGTAGCCGGTCTGTTTGAGGGTTGCGAAGCAGCGTTCAAAATCGACGACCCCTTCGCCGAACGGCACGTTTTTAAAGACGCCGGGCCGGGTATCTTTGACGTGCACCGCCACGATGTGCCCCATGCCGGCCTGCAGCTCCATCTGGACGTCGTTATCCCACGCCGACAGATTGCCGATATCGGGATAAAGCTGGAACCACGGATTATTCAGGTAATGGGCGTAGCCCAGCGCTTTGCTGATCGAGTTCATCAACGGGTAGTCCATAATCTCCATCGCCAGGGTTACCTGGGCCCGGCTGGCCATCTCGACGCTCTCTTTCAGGCCATCGCGAAAGCGGCGCCGCGTCTCATCGTTCGCCTGCTGGTAATAGACGTCGTAACCTGCCAGCTGGATCACCCGGATCCCGACATCCTGCGCCAGCTGGATGGCTTTGCGCATGATTTCCAGCCCCTGAAGACGCACCGCGTCATCTTCGCTGCCCAGTGGAAAACGGCGATGGGCGCTCAGGCACATCGATGGCACCCGGACGCCGGTTTCGGCCACCGCCTTGACCAGCGCCAGACGCTGCTCCGGGCTCCAGTCCAGCCGCGCAAGGCGAGCGTCCGTTTCATCGAGGGACATTTCCACAAAATCAAAGCCCAGCGCTTTCGCCAGCTTTAGCCGCTCCAGCCAGCACTCCCCGGCGGGGAGCGCTTTTTCATAGATGCCGAGCGGAATTTGTTTCGCCAACATAGCCGCTCCTTAACCCCACAGCTGGGCGATAGAGCGTTTAAACTGGCGCGCCGCTTCCACCGGCGAAGCGGCATCGCGGATGCTGCGCCCGGCAATAAAGACGTGGATGGGGATGCCAGCGAACAGCGGCAGGTCCTCCAGCGCCAGGCCGCCGGTGACGGTCACTTTGAAGCCCATATCGGACAGACGCTTAATTGCGCTGATATCCGCCTCGCTCCACGCCACGCCCGCCGCCTGCGCGTCGCGGCTGCGGTGATAGACCACCTGCTGGATGCCCGCCTCGCGCCATGCCTGCGCCTGCTCCCAGGTCCAGAAGCCGGTTAGCTCGATCTGAACGTCGCCGTTGAACTCTTTGGCGACATCCAGCGCCCCTTTGGCGGTATTGATATCGGCGCAGCAGATCACCGTGACCCAGTCGGCGTTGGCTTCAAAGCACATCCGCGACAGAATCTTGCCGGCGTCGGCGATTTTGGCGTCCGCCAGCACAATTTTATGCGGGTACAGCGCTTTCAGATCGCGCACCGCACGCACCCCTTCCCCGACGCAAAGGATGGTGCCGACTTCAATGATATCCACCTCTTCGGCGATCAGGCGGGTGGTCTCGTAGGCGCTGGCCAGCGTTTGGTTGTCCAGTGCGACCTGTAACATAGGTAATGACATGATAGTGTTCCTTTTAAACAGCCGCCGCGGTGGCGTTTTTAATTAAATCCAGCACTTCCTGCTCGCTGCGGCAGGCGCGTAAACGGTCGAAATTGGCTTCATCATCAAACAGATTAACGATCTGCATAATCCCCACCTCCTGGTGAGTGGTGGCGTCAACCGCCGCCATGGTGATCAGAATGTCGACCGGGTCATTATCTTCGTGGTTGAAAATCAGCGGTTTTTTCAGGGTCACCAGCGCAAACCCGGTTTTCCTGACGCCCTCTTCCGGCCGCCCGTGCGGCATCGCCAGCCCGGGGGCAATCACAAAATAGGGGCCGTGCTCGGCCACGCCGTCGAGAATGGCCTGGTAATAGCGCGGTTCCACGACGTCGGCGGCCACCAGCAGATCGACGCCGATTTTTACCGCCTCCTGCCAGGTTTCCGCTTCCGCCTGCAGGCGGATGGAGTGGTTCTGCGCCAGCGATTCATGAAGTTTCATGGCCGCTCCTTATTTCACGTCCTGCGGGAAGTGAGCTTTAATCACCTCCAGCAGCTTGGGACCGAAATCCGCTGGCGAAAGCATGTTACGCACGCCCACCACATGTTTATTACCGGAGACGGTAATCTCCCCCGCGATATGGGTTGAAGCGATGATGATATCCGCGCCGTTCAGCTCGCTTTTGTATTCACCTACCGCGCAGCTGTTTACCGTGTGGTCGATGTTGGATTGCGTCAGGAACTGGTCCACCTTCATTTTCATGATCATGGAACTGCCTTGCCCGTTACCACACACAGCCAGAATACGTACGGTCATAATCAGAACTCCTTATTGGGCAGAGGCCTCTGCCAGTTGTTTTTCCGCGTCCTCCTCGGCGCGCAGCGCGCGGCCAGCGAAGAACATATAAGCCAGTGCAATCAGGATGATGACGGCCATAAACGCCAGCCCGACGGAGGCGAAGCCCTGCATCATCGGCGGCGCCAGAATCGACCAGTCCGCCATCCCCATCCAGGCGCTCATGCCGGTGAGTTTCACCGCCCATACGCAACCGAATATTTCAATCATGCCCATCACCAGGCAGATTTTGAGCGCCGCGCGCCAGCCGCCAAAGTGGTTGGCAAAAACGCCAATCGTCGCGTTGGAGAAGAACATAGGGATAAAGCCTGGAATAATCAGAATCGGGGAGCCGACGCCGACCAGAATGCCGACGGCAATCAGCTGACCGATGGTGCCCCACATAAAGCCCCAGACCACCGCATTCGGCGCGAAGCTATAGATGGCGGCGCAGTCGATGGCCAGCACCGCCCCGGGGATCAGACGCTGCGAGATACCGTTGAAGGCTTCGGACAGCTCGGCGACGAACATCCGCACGCCCTGAGTGATGATGAAAATCGCCACCGCGAAGGAGAAACCGGTCTGCAGGATATAGACCGTCCAGTGGGTTTTACCCGCCATCGCCTGCACCACGTCAATGCCGAAAGAGAGCAGGATCGCACCGAAGAAGATAGTCATCACAATCGCGGTGGAAACGATGTTGTCGTGGAAGATGTTCAGCCAGCCAGGCAGCTTGAGGTCTTCGACGCTCTCCTCTTTTTTCCCCAGCCAGGGCGCCACTTTGTAGGCAATCCACGAGGCGAACTGCTGCTGGTGCCCGATAGAAAACCCGCAGCCGTCGGTGACCATCTGAGTAGGCTTGTACATCATATTGGAGGTAATGCCCCAGTAGAGTGACACCAACACCGCGGTGCAGATGATGGTGGTCCACATGGAGTAACCGAAAATAAAGAACGAGACCGCGATCAGCCCCGCCTGCTGAAACATGATATGGCCCGTCAGCATGATGGTGCGGATGCCGGTAATCCGGCGCAGCAGGACGTAACAGATATTCAGCGCCAGCGCCAGCAGCACCGCGTAGCCCACCCAGCTATAGGCCTCGCCCATCCGGTCGATGGTCGCCATCATCGAGGCATAGGTGTCAGAGATGGCGCCGTTAATGCCGTACACCTCTGACATTTTCGCCACCACCGGTTTAAAGGTGCTGGTGAGGATGCCGGAGCCGGCTTGTAACAGCATGAAACCGATAATGGTTTTGATGGTGCCTTTGATAATCACGCTGACGCTTTTACGCAGCAGGATATAGCCCAGGCAGGTCACGATACCCAGCAGCAGCGGGGCATTAGTCATCACCTGATTAAAGAAAACGGTAAAGATGTTGTAGAGGATTGCCATAACACACTCCCGATGGTGAAGGCGCTGAACGCGCCTTACGCTCAGCATTTCTCGTTGCTCACTCTAATAATCAAAAATAATCACAACAAGATTAAATTTGATTAAATGTGACGCACACCGCAATAATCCTTTCCTTCACTCAGGTTATTTCCATTCATTTATAATGAAACAGAAATAAACATTTTAAATCATATATATAAAACAAAAACCAAGGCACGTAAGCTGTGAAAAAGACGGGATATCATGCGTATCAGATCGCAAAATGGATGGAAAACATGATTGCAATCCTGGAAGCACAGTGACAACATAAATCAAATCAAATCAAATAATGATTACTTTTGAAAATACACGAGGAAGACCGCGATGAGTAAAGTACAGACCATCACCCGTGAATCATGGATCCTGAACACCTTTCCGGAATGGGGTAGCTGGCTGAATGAAGAGATTGAGCAGGAGCAGGTTGCGCCCGGCACCTTCGCCATGTGGTGGCTGGGCTGTACCGGCATCTGGTTGAAATCCGAAGGCGGCGCCAACGTCTGCGTCGATTTCTGGTGCGGCACCGGCAAGCAGAGCCACGGCAATCCACTGATGAAAACCGGCCATCAGATGCAGCGGATGGCAGGGGTGAAGAAGCTCCAGCCCAATCTGCGCACCACCCCGTTCGTACTCGATCCATTCGCCATTCGCCAGATTGACGCGGTCCTCGCGACCCACGATCACAACGATCATATTGACGTCAACGTCGCCGCCGCCGTCATGCAGAACTGCCCGGCCGATGTGCCGTTTATCGGCCCGAAAACCTGCGTCGATATGTGGATCGGCTGGGGCGTGCCGAAAGCGCGCTGTATCGTCATGAAGCCCGGCGATGTCGTGAAGATTAAGGACATTGAGATCCACGCGCTCGACGCGTTCGACCGTACCGCGCTGATCACCCTCCCGGCGGATCAAATAGCTGCCGGCGTGCTGCCGGACGGGATGGACCAGCGCGCGGTCAACTATCTGTTTAAAACACCGGGCGGCAACCTGTACCACAGCGGCGATTCCCACTACTCCAACTATTACGCGAAGCATGGCAACGAGCATCAGATTGACGTCGCCCTCGGCTCGTATGGCGAGAACCCACGCGGGATCACCGACAAAATGACCAGCGCCGATATCCTGCGCATGGCAGAATCGCTCAACGCGAAGGTGGTGATCCCGTTCCACCATGATATCTGGTCGAACTTTCAGGCCGATCCGCAGGAGATCCGCGTCCTGTGGGAGATGAAAAAAGATCGTCTGAAGTACGGCTTTAAGCCGTTTATCTGGCAGGTCGGCGGCAAATTTACCTGGCCGCTGGATAAAGACAATTTCGAATATCACTACCCGCGCGGCTTCGACGACTGCTTCACCATCGAGCCGGATCTGCCGTTCAAATCCTTCCTGTAAACCTCCTCCGGCAGGCCCTGCCTGCCGGAAATACCCCGCCTGAGGGTTAGTATTTTCACATGATTTCAAATATCATCTTTGCCGTTCACTTTTAATCGGATTCGCTCATGACGGAAGCGCAAAGGCACCAAATTCTGCTGGATCTGCTCGCCCAAACGGGGTTTGTTACCGTAGAGCAGGTGATGTCGCGGCTTGGGATCTCACCCGCAACGGCCCGACGTGATATCAACAAGCTGGATGAAAGCGGCAAACTGAAAAAGGTACGCAATGGCGCGGAAGCCATTAGCGAGCAGCGCCCCCGCTGGACGCCGATGAATATCCACCAGGCACAGAATCTGGATGAAAAAGTGCGTATTGCGCGCGCCGCTTCGCAGCTGATCGCGCCGGGTGAAAGCATCGTCATCAACTGCGGCTCTACCGCCTTTCTGCTGGGGCGTGAACTGTGCGGCAAACCGGTGCAGATCATCACTAACTATCTGCCGCTGGCCAACTACCTGATCGACCAGGAACACGACAGCGTGATTATCATGGGCGGGCAGTACAACCGCAGCCACGCCATCACCCTCAGCCCCCACGGCAGTGAAAACAGCCTCTATGCCGGGCACTGGATGTTCACCAGCGGCAAAGGGTTAACCGCCGAGGGATTATACAAAACCGATATGTTGACCGCCATGGCCGAGCAGAAAATGCTCAGCGTGGTCGGCAAGCTGGCGGTGCTGGTCGACAGCAGCAAGATCGGCGAGCGCGCCGGGATGTTATTCAGCCAGGCCGGGCAAATTGACGTGGTGATCACCGGCAAACAGGCCGATGCCGCGATCCTCAAGCAGCTTGAGGACCAGGGCGTCAGCGTGATCCGCGTTTAAAGATGCTGCTGAAAAAAGGCGACCGTCGTAGCCAGCGCCTCCGGGGTGATGCGATGGCGGACGCCTTTCTGCCAGACGCAGGTCAGCCTGGCTGCAAGGTCGCTCTGCCTGAGCGCTTGCTCAAGACGGAAGGTCTCTTCCGGCGGCACCACGTCGTCGGCATCGCCATGCCAGAGCAACAGCGGCCGCCGGGCGAGCGACGCCAGCTGATGGCTGACATCCCATTCGCTGAGGCTGTCGCCATCAAAGCCAGGCGAGGGAAACAGGGTTTGCGACAGCGAACGAAAATAGCCTGATCCCATCAGGCAGGCGACGCTGTTCAGCTCGGGATGGTGCGTCATGATACCCAGGGCCGTCATTCCCCCCATCGACGCCCCCGCCACCGCCAGTCGCTCTCCTTCCAGCCAGCCTTCGGCGATAATCGCCTCGCGCAGCGCGGGAAACTCGCTGAAATTCTGCTGCAAGATCGGCCAGAAGCGCTGCATCCGCCCGGTCTCATCACCGTGATAGCGCGCGCCATGCTCCGGCGCGTCCGGCATAATCACCCGGAAACCCGCCTGGGCCAGCGCCACCGCAAAGTAGCTGTAAACCAGTTTCGACGAGGTAAAGCCATGATAAAAGACGATACAGGGCAGTGGCTTGTCCAGACTCTCCTGCGGGCAGGCATGCAAAATTTCGCCACCGCCGAGGTTGCGCGTTTCTAGTGCAATCATTTATCGTCTCCCTTCTCTATTGTGGTTAGGCGGCATGGGAAAATGCATTCACCAGGCAACCCAGTTTGCTACGATTCATAATGTTGAGAACCCGGTTACGCTTTCACAACATTTTCATTCGAAAATCGCGTCAGAGATAACAGTTCGGGAACATTCCCCGGAAATCCTGTTAAGGCTACCACTACACTATCACTATCAGGAAACGAGATATGGTTATGCGCAGGTTGTCTCCGTGGTTACTGGCTATCGTTCTCAGCGGGTGTAGTGCTTTGCAGGGAACGCCGGAAGCCCCGCCGCCCGCCACCGACCATCCGCAGGAGATCCAGCGCAACCAGACGGCTGGCCTGCAGAAAATGGCTACGGTGAGCGTACTGATGTACGGTTCGCCGATGGATGTCGAAGCGGCGCTGAAGGCCAAAGCAGAAGCGGCCAAAGCCGATTACTACGTCATCATCATGATCGATGACACCATGGTACCCGGCCAGTGGTATTCGCAGGCGATCCTCTATCGTCGATGACGAGGCGGTGTCTTTAAATCTGCTTTACATAGCTTTGCGTCCATTCACGTTCTCCTGTGCATAATAACGTTCGGCCAGCCACCTGGCAGGACGTTAGCAACGGACTGCCCTTGGGACTACGTGAAATGGAGCTGACGATGAAACGATCTTTTACCCTATCCAGCCTGCTGTTAACCACTGCGACGGCCAACACGTCCGCGCAGTCAGCCGAATTCGCCAGCGCGGATTGCGTCACCGGCCTGAATGAAATCGGTCTGATCTCCGTCGCTAATCTTTCCGGCAGCCAACAGGATGTGGAGCACGCCATTGCCCGCAAAGCGGACGAGCAAGGCGCCTCCTGGTATCGCATTATTCAGATGTACGAGGAACAACAGCCGGACAGCTGGCGCGTGCAGGCCATTCTCTACGCCTGAGGCGCCTGGCGCCCCCGCCCCATGGCCCGCAGCAGCAGGTCGTTGAGGGTCGGCGCGTCAAGACGTATGCCGCCGCGCGTGTCGAGCATCATCCGGCACCAGGCTTCGGCCAGCGGCGGCGAAGCGAAACGCAGCATCTGCGCCCCCGCCCCCAGACGATAGACCAGCCGGGCAATCTCTCTGCCCTGCTCTTCGGCGGGTCGTTTCAGCAATTGCTGCAGCTGACGCCATGCGCGGTCGAGATGGCGGTTTTGTCCTTTCACCTCCGCACACTCCGCGGCCAGCAGCTCCATCGCCGCCGGCTGCTTGCTCAGTACCCGCATCACATCGAGGCACATAATATTGCCGGAGCCTTCCCAGATGCTATTGACCGGCATCTCGCGATACAACCGCGGCAACTCACTCTCCTCGCAATAGCCGATCCCTCCCAGGACTTCCATCGCCTCAGCGACAAACGGGATACCGGCCTTGCAGATGGCAAACTTGGCCGCAGGCGTAAACAGACGCGCCCAGGCGCTTTCCCGGGCATCATCCCGACGGTCCCAGGCTCGCGCCAGACGAAACAGAAACGCGGTCTGTCCTTCAAGACGGAGCGCCATTTGCCCCAGCAGCTGGCGCATCATCGGCTGATCGACCAGATTTTTACCGAACGCCTGACGCTGTAGCGCATGATACAGCGCTACTGAGAAGGCCCGGCGCATCAGGGCATGGCTGCCCAGCGCGCAGTCAAAGCGGGTGAGACCGCCCATCCTGAGGATCTGCCGCACGCCGTCGCCCTCGTCACCCACCAGCCAGCCGCAGGCGTCATAAAACTCCACTTCGCTACTGGCGTTGGAGCGGTTGCCGAGCTTCTCTTTTAAGCGCTCCAGACGCACCCCGTTGCGCTGCCCGTCGGGCAGCAGGCGCGGCACAAAGAAGCACGACAGACCCGCAGGCGTCTGGGCCAGCACCAGGTGCGCATCGCTCTGCGGCACCGAGAAAAACCATTTGTGTCCCACCAGCCGGTAAAACCCTTCCGCTGTTTTCTCCGCGCGGGTGGTATTGCTCAGCACATCGGAACCCCCTTGCTTCTCGGTCATCCCCATGCCAATCAGCAGACCGCGCTTCTGGTCGCCCGGGGCGAGGTGGGGATCGTAACGGTCGCTCAGCAGCGGCGACAGCCAGTCGCCAAAAGGCGCGGGCAGGGCGCGCTGCAGCAGGGGCGTCGCGGCGAAGGTCATGGTTATCGGGCACAGCGTTCCGGCCTCTACCTGGGCGTGAAGCAGAAAGCGAGCGGCGCGCGCGACAAACGCGCCTTCACGGGCATCCTCCTGCCAGGCGAGATTATGCACCCGGTTCGCGCACAGCCCCTGCATCAGCAGATGCCAGGCGGGGTGGAAGCGAACGTCGTCCAGTCGGGCGCCGGTGGCGTCATAGCGCAGCAGCTCCGGCGGGTTGCTGTTGGCCAGGCGTCCCAGCTCCAGCGATTCTGCGGTCCCCAGTTGCTGGCCAATGCTGGCGAGCAGATCGCCATCCCAGCCGGCACCTTCGCGGACCACCGCTTCACGTAAGGCGGTATCGGACAGGAACAGATTGCTGTTATTCAGCGGGGTCGGTTGATTAAAAACGGTGTGCGTTTGCCAGTGCATCGTGTCTCCCTCCATCAATGGCGATAACCCTAAGTATGGTTATCCGGGGGGATACTCGCCCGCGAGAGCGGTCACAAAAAAGCCATCCCGAAGGATGGCTTTTCAGTTTCGTCAGCGGGTCAGCTTAGCTGCGCTGGCGTACCGCCTCAAACAGGCA
Organism: Klebsiella sp. GG_Kp173; assembly: GCF_040062415.1. Taxonomy (NCBI): domain Bacteria; kingdom Pseudomonadati; phylum Pseudomonadota; class Gammaproteobacteria; order Enterobacterales; family Enterobacteriaceae; genus Klebsiella; species Klebsiella sp. GG_Kp173. The sequence continues at coordinate 17,739 of NZ_JBEAFZ010000083.1, read as the reverse complement.
GATGCCGGTGGCCACCGAGACGTTCAGCGAGGAGACGCTGCCCGCCATCGGAATGCTGATCAGCTCATCGCAGTGCTCGCGGGTCAGGCGGCGCATGCCTTCGCCTTCCGCGCCCATCACCAGCGCCATCGGCCCGGTCATTTTGCTCTGGAACAGCGTATGGTCGGCTTCACCTGCGGTTCCAACGATCCAGACGTTCTCCTCCTGCAACAGACGCATGGTGCGCGCCAGGTTGGTGACACGGATCAGCGGGACGTTCTCCGCCGCGCCGCAGGCCACTTTCTTCGCCGTCGCATTCAGCTGCGCGGAACGATCTTTTGGCACAATCACCGCGTGCACGCCGGCAGCATCGGCGCTGCGCAGGCAGGCGCCGAGGTTATGCGGATCGGTCACACCGTCAAGGATCAACAGGAACGGCTGATCGAGCTGCGCCAGCAGATCCGGCAGATCATTCTCTTGATACTGACGCCCCGGCTTCACGCGGGCAATGATCCCCTGGTGTACCGCGCCTTCGCTCTTCTCATCGAGAAACTGGCGGTTGGCCAGCTGAATCACCACGCCCTGCGCTTCCAGAGCGTGGATCAGCGGCAGCAGGCGCTTATCCTCACGGCCTTTCAGAATATAAACTTCCTGAAAACGCTCAGGTGCGCGCTCCAGCAGTGCCTGCACCGCATGGATGCCGTAAATCATTTCACTCATTGATGTACTCGTTTTAGGTTCTGTTATCCGCCCTTCACCCCGTCCTGCGTCAGCAGACTTCAGGATGAAGGGTGGTCAATCACTCGGCGCTCTTCTTCTTTGCCGCGCGCTTGGCTTTGGTGGCGGCGGCGATTTTCTGCGTTTTCGCCGACGGTTTTTTCGCTTTCTTCTCGCCTTTCGGCTTCGCTTTCGCCTGGTCTTTTTCTTTGCGGAACGCGCTGTCCGGCTCGAAGTTCATCTGCTTACCGACCTGACGACGACGGCCGCCCGGTTTGCCGGAGGTGCTCTTTTTCGCTTTCTCACGGGCGGTTTTGCCGACATTACGCGGCGCGCGCTCGCTGGAGATTAGGGTAAAGTCGATTTTACGCTCGTCCATGTTGACCGCTTCCACACGGACTTCCACGCGGTCGCCCAGGCGATAAGTCTGCCCGCCGGACTCGCCGATCAGACGCTGCCCCACCTGGTCGAAACGATAGTAGTCGTTATCCAAAGAGGAAACATGCACCAGGCCGTCGATAAACAGATCGTTGAGACGGACGAAGAAGCCAAAGCCGGTCACGCTGGCGATAACCCCGGAGAAGATGTTGCCTACCTGATCCTGCATGAAGTCGCACTTCAGCCAGTCGGAGACTTCGCGCGTCGCTTCATCAGCGCGGCGTTCGGTCATCGAGCAGTGCTCGCCCAGCTGCAGCATCTCTTCCATGCTGTAGTGCCAGCCGCCGGTCTCCGTGCTGTTGCCTTTATGCCCCTGCTCTTTGGCCAGCAGATATTTGATGGCGCGGTGCAGCGACAGATCCGGGTAACGACGGATCGGCGAGGTGAAGTGGGCATAGGACTGCAGCGCGAGGCCAAAGTGGCCGCGGTTTTCCGGATCGTAGACCGCCTGCTTCATCGACCGCAGGAGCATCGTCTGCAGCATTTCCGCATCCGGGCGATCGGCGATGGAGGTCAGCAGTTCGGCGTAATCGCGCGGCTCCGGCTTGTTGCCGCCAGGCAGTTCCAGCCCCAGCTCCGCCAGCACGCTGCGGAACGCGGTAATCGCCTCGGTGCTCGGTTTATCGTGGATACGGAACAGCGCCGGCTCCTGCGCCTTCTCAACGAAGCGCGCGGCGGAGATATTCGCCAGGATCATGCACTCTTCAATCAGCTTGTGCGCATCGTTCCGCTGGGTCTGTTCGATACGCTCGATACGGCGCTCGGCATTGAAGATGAATTTAGCTTCTTCACTTTCAAATGAGATACCGCCGCGCTCTTCGCGGGCGCTATCCAGCACCTTGTAGAGGTTATGCAGTTCTTCAATATGCTTCACCAGCGGCGCGTAGTGCTCGCGCAGCTCCTGGTCGCCCTGCAGCATATGCCACACCTTGGTATAGGTCAGGCGAGCATGTGAACTCATCACCGCTTCATAGAATTTATAACCGGTCAGACGGCCTTTTGACGAAATCGTCATCTCGCATACCATGCACAGGCGATCGACCTGCGGGTTCAGCGAGCACAGACCGTTAGACAACACTTCCGGCAGCATCGGTACCACCTGCGACGGGAAGTAGACCGAGGTTCCACGGCTGCGCGCTTCTGCGTCCAGCGGCGTCCCCGGACGCACGTAGTAGCTGACGTCGGCAATGGCTACCCACAGACGCCAGCCGCCGCCGCGTTTCTTCTCGCAGTACACCGCGTCATCGAAGTCGCGGGCATCTTCACCGTCAATAGTAACCAGCGGCAGGGAGCGCAGATCGACGCGCCCGGCTTTCGCCTCTTCCGGCACCTGCTCTTTCAGGCCGGAAACCTGATTTTCTACCGCCGGCGGCCAGACGTACGGAATTTCATGGGTGCGCAGCGCCATATCGACAGCCATGCCGGTACCCATGTTGTCGCCCAGCACTTCGACGATTTTCCCCACGGCTTTGGTGCGGCGGGTCGGGCGCTGGGTCAGCTCGACCACCACCACGTAGCCCATCCGCGCGCCCATAATCTCTTCCGGCGGGATCAGGATATCGAAGCTCAGGCGACTGTCGTCCGGGACAACGAAACCGACGCCAGCGTCGGTAAAGTAGCGGCCAACAATCTGGCTGGTTTTCGGCACCAGGACGCGGACGATGCGCGCTTCGCGGCGGCCCTTGCGGTCCGCGCCCAGCGGTTGGGCCAGCACCTGATCGCCATGAATACAGGTTTTCATCTGCTCTGACGACAGATACAGATCGTCTTTGCGCCCTTCAACACGCAGGAAACCATAGCCATCACGGTGACCAATAACGGTTCCTTTGAGGAGATCAAGGCGCTCCGGCAGCGCATAGCACTGACGGCGGGTGAAGACCAGCTGACCGTCGCGTTCCATCGCGCGCAGGCGGCGGCGCAGCGCTTCGGTTTGCTCTTCGCCCTCAATATTTAACTCGATGGCCAGCTCATCGCGGCTGGCGGGCTTTTCCCGTTTGGTTAAATGTTCGAGGATAAATTCCCGGCTCGGGATTGGGTTCGCGTACTTCTCAGCTTCGCGTTCCTGGAATGGATCTTGTGACATATCGGTTCCTCCGTTGTCATCTCCGGCAGAGTGGCGTCACTCCACCAGCAATAATTTATAAAGCGGTTGATTCTTCTCAACCAAATCAGCCAGCGTATAGTTATCCAGTTCCTTGAGAAAACTCTGCGCGGCTTCAGCTAGTGCCTGTTTCAGACGACAGGCTGGAGTAATGTGGCAAAACTCGCTGCTGCAGTTGACCAGCGATAAGGGTTCCAGGTCGCGTACCACGTCACCGACGCGGATCTGTCCAGCTGGTTTGCCGAGGCGAATGCCCCCGTTCTTCCCCCGCACGGCAGTCACATAGCCCATGCGACTTAACTGATTGATTATTTTAACCATATGATTACGGGAGACGCCATAGACCTCGGTTACTTCCGAGATACTGGTCATCCGTCCTTCCGGCAGCGACGCCATATAAATCAGCGCCCGTAGTCCGTAATCGGTGAAACTCGTTAACTGCACATAAACCTCAGGGAAAAGAAAACAGGGTATGTCGAGCGACATCATTATTATTGATGATAAACCAGCCAGCGCTCAGGCCGCTAATTTATTTAAAATGGGGCGGGCGAACAGCAAAAACAAGGGCGCCTGAACGGCGCCCCTTGCGAGTGATTATGCGTCGAACGGGTCGCGCAGAATCATGGTCTCGGAACGGTCTGGACCAGTAGAGATGATATCAACCGGTACGCCGGTCAGCTCTTCAATACGCTGGATGTAGTTCAGCGCTGCCTGCGGCAGGCCGCTGCGCTCTTTCACGCCGAAGGTGGTTTCAGACCAGCCCGGCATGGTTTCGTAGATAGGCTCGATACCTTCCCAGTTGTCGGCTGCCAGCGGAGTGGTGGTCACTTCGCGGCCATCCGGCATACGGTAGCCGACGCAGATTTTCACTTCTTTCAGGCCGTCGAGGACGTCCAGTTTAGTCAGGCAGAAGCCGGACAGGGAGTTAATCTGCACCGCGCGACGAACCGCGACAGCGTCCAGCCAGCCGGTACGACGACGACGACCGGTGGTGGCGCCGAATTCGTTACCCTGCTTGCAGAGGAACTCGCCGGTCTCATCAAACAGCTCAGTCGGGAACGGACCCGCGCCGACGCGAGTCGAGTAAGCTTTGATGATACCCAGAACGTAATCCACATAACGCGGGCCCAGGCCGGAGCCGGTCGCCACGCCACCCGCGGTGGTATTGGAAGAGGTTACGTACGGATAGGTACCGTGGTCGATATCCAGCAGCGTGCCCTGTGCGCCTTCGAACATTACGTAGTCGCCACGTTTACGCGCCTGATCCAGCAGGTCGGAAACGTCTACCACCATGCCGGTCAGGATGTCGGCAATCGCCATCACATCGTCCAGCACTTTCTGGTAGTCAACCGCTTCTGCTTTGTAGAAGTTCACCAGCTGGAAGTTGTGATATTCCATCACTTCTTTCAGTTTATCGGCGAAGGTTGCTTTATCGAACAGATCGCCAACGCGCAGACCGCGACGAGCGACTTTATCTTCGTAAGCCGGGCCGATGCCGCGACCGGTGGTGCCGATCGCCTTCGCGCCGCGCGCTTTTTCACGCGCCACGTCCAGCGCCACGTGATAGTCAAGGATAAGCGGGCAGGCTTCAGAGAGCAGCAGACGCTCGCGAACCGGGATACCACGGTCTTCCAGGCCCTTCATCTCTTTCATCAGCGCAGCCGGAGACAGCACGACGCCGTTACCGATGATGCTGGTGACGTTTTCACGCAGAATGCCTGATGGAATAAGATGGAGAACGGTTTTTTCACCGTTGATTACGAGAGTATGGCCGGCGTTGTGACCACCCTGGTAGCGCACAACATATTTAGCCCGTTCTGTCAGGAGATCGACGATCTTCCCTTTACCTTCGTCACCCCATTGGGTGCCCAGTACGACGACGTTGTTACCCATTTTTCAAAATCACCGTTTGCTTAAAAATGGATTCTACCATCGCTTTTTCAGAGTTACAGCACTTTTTGCATCCAAAATAAGGCAAATCCGACCACTTTTTGATCAGCCAATCGATTTCCTCAACATGTAGTAGATCACAATCCCGGCAACCACAAGTCCGCCGCCAAAGCGCCGCAATAAATTATCCGGAAGCTGGCTCAGGCTGGCGACCATCTTGCGCCAGGCTCGCGGATAAAGTAGCGGGCCAAGCCCTTCGAGTACTAAAACCAGCGCCAGCGCCAGCCAAATGGTGGAGTTCATCGTCAACCCTAATTGAAAATTATTATCGCCGCCTTCGCAGGCGTCATCGGCCAGCATAGTGAATGCATTCACTCAATTCACATTGTCCCGTATTTCCTCTTCATTATGAACCGGAAAGGTGAAACAAAATTCATAACCAGTTGTATTGCTGTCTATTTTTTAAATTGCAACTATGCCGTCGCGTACTACAACCCGGTACGTCTACATAATCAGGAAGATTATCATGAGAGAATTAACCGCAGTTGAAATCGAAAATGTGAGCGGCGCTGGCTGGTTACAGGATGGCCTGGCAACCTTAGGCAGTAAGGTTGGTGCCGCCGTATGGACGATGGGCACCGATGCCCTGAGCATCAACCTGCCGCTGATTGGCACCATTAATCTGGCCGATCTGGCGCCGGACCTGGGGCAAACTCTGGGCAAAAGCGTTGGCACCACCATCGGCGGCACCATCGAAAGTACGCTGGCGAGCCTGCCGCTGATCGGTGGCCTGCTGAACAAGCTGCTCGGCAATTAATTCCGCCCTCAGAGTATGAAAAAGGCGCCTTTTTCAGGCGCCTTTTCGCGTTGACACTTCAGGTTTACACCCTCTCCGGCTTATTTACGCGCCGAATCCGGTGAACGCATATAGCGGAAGAAATCGCTGTCCGGGCTCAGGACCATGACATCCTGATTGCTCTGGAAGCTCTTCTCATAGGCGCGCAGGCTACGAATAAAGGAATAGAAGCCTGGATCCTGACTGAACGCGTCGGCAAACAGTTTTGCCGATTCCGCATCGCCTTCACCACGCAGGATACGACCCTGCCGCTCGGCTTCCGCCAGCGTCTTGGTGACTTCATAGTCCGCGGTCGCGCGCAGTTTTTCTGCCTCTTCCTGGCCCTGTGAACGGTGACGACGGGCAACCGCTTCACGCTCCGCGCGCATACGGTTATAGATCGCTTCCGACACTTCCGCCGGCAGGTTGATCTGTTTGATACGCACGTCGACCACTTCAATACCCAGCGCCGCCATACTGTTCGGGTTGATCACCTGCACTTTGCCGTTGGTTTCCGCTTCCACGCGCTCTGCCGCTTTGGCAATCGCATCGTCAGCCGCCGGCGTGCTAACCTCGTCTTCCGTACCGGCCGACCCTGAGTTCAGCGCATCACGCACTTCCAGCGTCAGGCGGCCACGGGAATCGGTGACGATGTCTTTCACATCCAGACGACCAATTTCAGAACGCAGACGGTCCGAAAATTTACGCTTCAGCAGCACCTCGGCCTGGGAGACGTCGCCGCCGCCGGTGGCCAGGTAGTAACGGCTGAAGTCGCTGATACGCCATTTGATGTAGGAGTCGACGATCAGGTCTTTCTTCTCTTTGGTGACGAAACGGTCAGCCTGGTTGTCCATGGTCTGAATACGCGCATCCAGCATCTTCACCGATTCGATAAACGGGATCTTGAAGTGCAGGCCTGGCGCATACACCAGCGGCTTATTTTCGTCGTCGCGCAGAACTTTACCGAAACGCAGCGTGATACCGCGCTCGCCTTCCTTCACGACAAAGACTGACATGTAGAGCACTACCAGCACGATGACAATGATCGCGATAACAGATTTACGCATCGTTATTCCCCCTGACGCTGGTAGTCGTTACGCTGCGCGTTAGCGCGGCGTTGGTCCATAATGCTACCCCCGGTTGAGCTCGAGGTTGATGAGGTGCTGGCGCTGCCAGTGCTGGATGCAGGCGGCAGGCGCAGCAGATCGCTGGCGTCACTGCTATCGCTCTTTGCAGCCGGCGCAGCGGCGCCTTTCAGCATCTGGTCCAGCGGCAGAACCATCAGATTGCCGTTTTTGCTGTCATTGACCAGCACTTTACGGGTGTGGCTCAGCACTTTTTCCATGGTTTCGATATACAGACGCTCGCGGGTAATTTCCGGCGCGGCTTTGTATTCCGGCAGGATCTTGGCAAAGCGAGCCACTTCACCCTGGGCTTCCAGAACGGTCTGGGTCTTATAGGCGCGTGCCTCTTCGAGGATACGCTGCGCCTGACCATTCGCCCGCGGCTGGACTTCGTTGGTATACGCTTCCGCTTCACGAATGTACTGCTGCTCGTTCTCACGCGCGGCAATGGCATCGTCAAACGCGGCCTTCACCTCTTCCGGCGGACGCGCCGTCTGGAAGTTGACGTCCAGCAGAGTGATACCCATGTTGTACGGGCGAATCGTCTCTTCCAGCTCACGCTGGGTATCGCTACGGATCACGGTACGGCCTTCGGTCAGAATGCGATCCATGGTGTATTTACCGATCACCCCGCGCAGCGCGCTGTCGGTAGCCTGACGCAGGCTGTCATCCGCGCTGGTGACGCTAAACAGGTAGCGCTCCGGATCGGTGACGCGGTACTGCACGTTCATCTCAACGCGTACCACGTTTTCGTCAGAGGTCAGCATGACGCCGGACGCCGCCAGTTCGCGTACTGACTCCACGTTCACCGCCTGCACGTTATCGATAAAGGTCGGTTTCCAGTTCAGGCCCGGCTCAACCAGATGGCTGAACTTACCAAAGCGGGTGACCACGCCACGTTCAGCTTCTTTAATGGTATAGAAACCGCTGGCCGCCCAGATAATCACTGCTGCCGCGGCAACGATGCCGACAATACGCCCGCCCATCGGTCCGCGAGGTCCCTGCGCGCTATTGCCGCCGCCCAGTCCGCCCTTGCCGCCGCCGAGCCCGCCAAGTTTTTTACTTAACTTGCGGAAGATATCATCCAGATCCGGCGGCCCCTGCTCGCGACCGCCTTTATTGCCATTTCCCTCAGAGTTGCCGCCAGGTTTGCTGCTCCCCCACGGGTCGCGGTCCTGTCCGTTATTACCGGGCTGATTCCACGCCATGTATATGCTCCATATTTGTTTTTGATATCCCCACAGGGGTCAATATCTTCAGGCAAGCTGCAAGGTCAAACCACATAGTCAACAAGCGTTGGCTCTTGCTTACAGAGGCGCCGCCAGTCAACGATCGGCATGCGCACCTGCAGACTCACGCTGCCGTCATCCTCCATCCACTCTTTTTCTATCGCCTGAAGCTGATAGAAACGGCTTCTCAGTCGCCCTTCTTTCGGCGGTAAGCGCAGCGTATGCTGGGCCACTTCACCGGAAAGGCGCTCCGTTAACGCCTGGAAAAGCAGTGGTACACCAACTCCGGTCTGAGCGGAAAGCCAGACCCGAATCGGTTTATTTTCATCGTCGCGATCGATGCGCGGTTCAAAATCGTCCAGCATGTCGATTTTGTTCATCACCAGCAGCGCCGGGATCTCATCGGCCTCAATTTCAGCGAGAACCGTATTTACCGCATCAATGTTTTCCTGCACGCGGACATCCGCCGCGTCAATCACATGCAGCAGCAGCGTCGCCTGACGCGTCTCCTGCAACGTCGCTTTAAACGCGGCCACCAGATCGTGCGGCAAGTGGCGAATAAAGCCCACGGTATCGGCCAGCACCGTTTCGCCGACGTCAGGGACGTCAATGCGGCGCAGCGTCGGGTCCAGAGTGGCGAACAGCTGGTTCGCGGCATAGACCTCGGCGGCGGTGATCTGGTTAAAGAGCGTTGATTTTCCGGCGTTGGTGTAGCCCACCAGCGACACGGTTGGAATATCGGCTTTCGCGCGCGACCGCCGCCCCTGCTCACGCTGTTTCTCGACTTTTTCCAGCCGCGACAGGATCTGCATGATGCGGTTACGCAATAAACGACGGTCAGTTTCGAGCTGGGTTTCACCCGGGCCACGCAAACCGATCCCGCCCTTTTGTCTTTCAAGGTGGGTCCAGCCGCGGACAAGGCGGGTCGCCATATGGCGCAACTGCGCCAGCTCGACCTGCAGTTTCCCTTCATGGGTGCGCGCGCGCTGAGCGAAAATATCTAAAATAAGACCGGTACGATCGATAACCCGGCATTCGCACAGGCGTTCCAGGTTGCGTTCTTGCGCCGGACTCAGGGCATGATCGAAGAGCACGACCGAAGCGCCGGTCGCTTTAACGGCTTCCGCAATTTCGACTGCCTTACCTTCACCAACAAAATACTTCGGGTGCGGTGCTTTACGGCTACCGGTAATCACCTGCATTGCTTCGACACCGGCGGAAGAGGCCAGAGTTTCAAACTCCTGGAGATCTTCCATATCTTTGTCTTGCGAAAAATAGATGTGTACCAGTACCGCCTGCTCACCGGCGTCATAACGGTCAAACAAGCGTAAACCCCTTATAAAATACCAGCGGGGAACGCAGAAAACCTGGCTCCCCGGCGTGGAAAAACAGCACTAGCCTTATTCGGCGTCGTCGCTGTCTTGTTGCGGCGCAGAAGAGCCCTGCGCGCTACCACCGTGGTGATAGTTACTGGAACCGCCGCCAGCATTGTTGCTGTGGTGAGACACCGGGCGAGACGGGACAACAGTAGAAATTGCGTGCTTATAGACCATCTGGCTGACCGTGTTCTTCAACAGGATCACGAACTGATCGAAAGACTCAATTTGCCCTTGCAGCTTGATACCATTCACCAAATAAATAGAAACCGGAACGCGTTCCCGACGCAAAGCGTTCAGGAACGGATCTTGTAAAGATTGCCCCTTAGCCATTCTCTCTTTTCCTTATATGTATGCTTGTTTTGTACTCAGAACCTTACGATTCTCAAAAAAAATTACGCACGATACCGTTTAATTGTACACGTTCAGTTCTGGCTCGCACCAACAACCTGTAATACTTTGTTGAGCGCTTGTTCGGGTTGTTCACTGTCTAACCAGTGCACACCTTCCCAACCGCGCAGCCAGGTGACCTGACGTTTGGCTAACTGTCTCGTGGCGCAAACACCTCGATAAACCATCTCATCATACGGGATCTCGCCATTGAGATATGACCACATCTGGCGGTATCCGACACAACGGATGGAAGGCATATCCGTATGCAAATCTCCGCGGGCAAAAAGCGCCCGTACTTCTGCTTCAAAACCTGAAGCTAACATCTGATGAAAACGCTGTTCTATGCGTTGATGGAGCAGTTCACGGCTCGCCGGGGCGATGGCGAACTGATGCACCTGATATGGCAGAGCGTCTCCTGACGTTTGCGTCAGTTCCGTTAAAGTTTTACCCGAAATGAAAAAAACTTCCAGTGCCCGGGAAAGCCTTTGCGGATCATTTGGATGAATACGCGCAGCCGCCACGGGATCGATCTCCTGCAACTGCTGATGTAACGCGCTCCACCCCTGCTCTGCGGCCTGCTGCTCAATCCGCGCTCTGACCTCAGGGTCAGCGGACGGTAAGGGCGACAATCCTTCCAACAACGCTTTGAAATACAACATCGTTCCGCCGACTAACAGCGGAATTCGCCCGGCGGCGACAATTTCCGCCATCGCCGCCAGCGCATCGCGGCGAAAATCCGCCGCGGAATAGGCCTCTGCCGGATCCAAAATATCCAGCAGCCGGTGTGGCGCAGCGCTAAGCTCTGCGGCATCCGGTTTGGCGGTGCCAATATCCATTCCCCGATAAATGAGGGCAGAATCAACACTAATCAACTCTACTGGCAAAACTTTACGTAAGGCTATCGCCAGCGCGGTTTTGCCGGAGGCCGTCGGGCCCATTAAAAAAATTGCCTTGGGCAGGCTCGCCTCGGTTACATCATTCATCTTTCAGGGCATTCATCGCCGAATGGAGATCTACAGGTTGTAACAGGCCACCCGGCGGCGTTCTCACCAGCTGCGGGCAAAGACGCTCAACGTCCGCCAGCAGCGCAATCGCCTGCGCCATATTCCATGACGTCTGTTCGCTCGTCAGATTACGCGCCATCCATTGGGCGATATTGCCGACGTCGAATGCGTTTTGCTGCGCCAGGTAGCCTATCAGTTCAGGAATCAAGATTTGTAAATTTTGTTGTCTTAAGGGTAAAGGGACCGCGCGCACCGTCACGTGCAGGGCATCAGTATGCATATCGATCCCCAACTGCGTCAGCGCCGACTGCGCGGCGACCAGCGCCTGCTTTTCCCCTTCCGTAACTTTTAACCGCAGGGGGATCAACAGCGGCTGGGCACAGACGGCCTCTGCTCCCGGGGTCAACTGCGCCTGGCGCAGCCAGCGCTCGGCAACGGTCAACGACAGCAGCGCCAGGCCGCCCTCGCGCTCCAGCAGCGCGCAGTCGCGGCTAACAATCGTCAGCACTCTGCCAAAGCTCTGGCTGTGCCCGGCCAGTTCCGCCGCGCCCGGCGTCTGTAACGCGGGCTTTGGCGCCGTCGGCGTGTCGAGCAACTGACGATAAAGCGCCCCTTGCTGCTTCTGGTAACCCGGTTGCGCGTGCGGCCAGCTCGCGCCGCCCGGCCTGCCGCTGGGGGCCGCAGGCTCACGCGATGGCGTGATGCTGAAACGGGCTGCCGGTTCACGCGCTTCCGACGGCCGCGCAAACTGGTTGCCGCCCGCCGCGATCCGGTTCTCCGGCATCGGACGGGGCGCCGGCAGGTCGTCTTTTTCCGCCAGCGGCGCGTCAAGCTGCTGCTGCAGCACGCTCAGGACGCCCTGGTAGATAAAGTCATGCACCAGGCGCGACTGATGGAAACGCACCTCATGCTTGGCCGGATGGACGTTCACATCCACCTGATGGGGATCGATCTCCAGATACAGTACAAACGCCGGCTGCTGATCGGCCCCCAGTTTGTCTTCACAGGCCTGGCGGATAGCGTGGTTGATCAACCGGTCCCGCATCATCCGCCCGTTAACGTAGCAATACTGAATTTCCGCCAGCGCAGAGGTAGTATGCAGCGGATCGGCGACCCATCCGCGCAGGGTCAGATCGCCATGCTGCCACTCGATCGCCAGGGCATGTTCAAGAAAGGCGGCGCCACAGATGGTTCCCAGCCGCCGCTCCCGCTGGCCATCCTGAGCGACTGCCCGATACTGGCGCATCACCTTGCCGTTATGGCTGAGGTTGATGGTGACGTCGAAGCGCGCCAGCGCAATGCGGCGGACCACCTCGTCAATGTGGCCGAACTCGGTCTTTTCGGTGCGCATAAATTTGCGCCGCGCCGGGGTGTTGTAGAACAGATCGAGGACTTCAAGGGTAGTACCGACCGGGTGCGCCGCCGGCTTCACCGTCACCGCCTGCTCGCGGCCTTCGGCATACGCCTGCCAGGCTTCCTGCTGTTCCGCCGTCCGCGAAGTGAGCGTCAGGCGCGCCACCGAACTGATACTGGCCAGCGCTTCGCCGCGAAAACCGAGGCTGATAATGGCTTCGAGATCGTCGAGCGAGGCGATCTTGCTGGTCGCGTGGCGAGCCAGGGCCAGCGCCAGCTCGTCTTTTTTGATGCCGCAGCCGTTATCGCGAATTCGAATAAGCTTCGCGCCGCCGCGTTCGATATCAATATCAATCCGCGTGGCGCCTGCATCAAGGCTGTTTTCAACCAGCTCTTTCACCACCGACGCGGGCCGTTCCACCACCTCGCCGGCGGCAATCTGGTTGGCGAGCTGCGGCGGCAGAACCTGAATCGGCATCCCCTGCTCCTTAGTTAATCAACATCCCGCCCGGCGCTGCGGCGCTGGCGGTCTGCGCCGCCTCGCCGCGAGGCGCCGACTGCAGCGGATGCTGCATAAAGTAGTTGCGCAGACCGTTATAAATCGCCTCCGCAATCTGCTCCTGGTAATCATCGCTGCCCAGCAGCCGTTCTTCCCCGTTGTTACTGATGAAGCCCGTTTCCACGAGGATCGACGGAATGTCCGGCGAGCGCAGTACGCCGAGGCTGGCATGCTCCGGACGGCGTTTATGCAGATTGCCAATCCGCTGCAGCTGGCTGAGCACGTTGGTCGCGACATCGTAGCCGACGCGTTGGGAGTGGCCGAACTGCAGATCCAACACCGCCTGGCTCAGGTAGGGATCGGCCTGGCTGTTCGCCAGCACATCGCCCGCGCCGCCGAGCAGTTCAGACTGTTTCTCATGCTGTTCCAGCCAGCCGGCCATTTCACTGTTGGCGCGACGGTTAGAGAGCACCCATACCGAGGCGCCGGTGGCGTCGCGGTTTGGCGCGGCGTCAGCATGGATTGAGACGAGGAAGTTGGCATTTTGCTTACGCGCCACATCCGAGCGTCCCATTACCGAAATAAAGTAATCCCCGTCACGGGTCAGCACCGGTTTAAACTGCGGATCGGCGTTCAGCAGCGCACGCAGCTTGCGCGCGATGGCTATAGTCACGTTCTTCTCTTTGGTGCCATTCGGGCCAATCGCGCCAGGATCCTGACCGCCGTGCCCGGCATCGATGGCGATAATCACTTTATCCTGCGCCGACACGGTGCGGGCCGCCGGACGGGTCACGGTTTGATTGTTGGTCATCGCCGGCTGAGAGGGGGTCATCACCGTCTGCCGATCGTGGCCCGACGAGCTGAACGGATTGCGTCCCGCCGTCACCGTCCGGGAAGGCATCACCGGCGGCGGGTCGGCCCGTTTCACCACCACAGGAGGTGGCGGCGGCGGCGGAGGCGCGTCGGCGTTGATGGTAAAGACCACCGTGTAATTCGCCCCGTTCTGCTGCTTCACCGCCCGGGTTTTGCCATCTTCCGTCAGATCCACCAACAGACGCAGCGTCTGCGAATCCTGCGGCGTACCGGCACGAATGCTCTTCACCAGGTTGCTGCCGCTAAATTTCAGCGGCAGTCCCTGCAATACGCCGGTCTGTTTGATATCCAGCGCCACCAGTCGTTTGCCCTGGGGGGTAAAAGAGTACTCCGGTTCACCGACAAAGCTAAGAGTAATACGGGCCTGCTGGTCTCCGTTGGAGACCTGGATATCGGATAAACTCGCCGCAGTGGCGTGAAGACTCGACAGCATCAGCGCAGCGGCAAGCCAGGTGGTTATGCGATACTTCATCCCGTCATCCTTCAGGCTAAATGGCTAAACGTGCCAGTAAAGACTCACCCCGTGAGGAGATCGCGGTAATGCGCGCCTCACGCCCTTGTGCCTGGTAATCAAGGTGAATTTCAACGTCCGGGTCAGGCAGGACACCTGCGCCTTGCTGCGGCCATTCCACCAGGCAGATGGCATCGTCGGTAAAATAATCGCGGATCCCCATAAATTCCAGCTCCTCAGGATCCGCCAGGCGGTAGAGATCGAAGTGATACACCATCAGCTTGTCGAGGGTATACGGTTCCACCAGGGTATAAGTTGGGCTTTTGACATTGCCGCGGTGACCGAGCGCCTGTAAAAAGCCGCGGCTAAAGGTGGTTTTTCCCGCGCCTAAGTCACCATAAAGGTAAATCACGGTGGCGCCGGTACAGGCCTGCGCAATACGGTCGCCCAGGGCCAGCGTGGCCTGCTCATCGGGTAAAGGAATCACTCGGTTAATCATGGTCTACGTCAATCACATCCGGGTTAACAACACGCTTGAGCGTGGAAAAGAGATCGGTCGCCAACATGCCGCGGGTGCCCTCGCGGGCGGCCAGTCGGTCGGCGGCATCGCCATGAGCGACGCACCCGGCACAGGCAGCATCATACGGCGTCAGGTGCTGTCCTAACAATGCGGCGATGATGCCAGTGAGCACATCGCCCATGCCGCCGCTGGCCATCCCGGCATTGCCGGCGTCGATAATGCCCATCGCCCCGCTTTCACTGGCCACCACCGTGCCCGCGCCTTTCAGCACGACCACGCCGCCATACCGTTTTACCAGACGCTGCGCAGAAAGTAAGCGATCGCTTTCAATTTCTGCCACGCTGACATTCAGCAGACGGGCCGCTTCGCCGGGGTGCGGCGTCAGCACGCGATTGTGACGTTTATCGGGATTGAATGCCAGCAGGTTCAGCGCATCGGCGTCCCAGACCATCGGTTTGTTAACCCTTTCCACCATGCGCAGGGCGCTGCGTCCCCACTCGTTCTGCCCCAGGCCTGGGCCAATCGCCACCACCTCCGCCCACTCCAGCGCGGCTTTAAGGGTCTGCGGCGTCAGCTCATCCACCATTAATTCCGGCCGGGCGGTGATAATAGGCGCCACGTTCTCCGGGTGAGTAAGTACTCGCACCAGCCCTGCGCCGGCGCGTAAAGCCGCTTCACCGCACATGCGAATCGCGCCTGCCGTGCCGCGATCGCCGCCGACGATCGCCAGCTTGCCGTGATCGCCCTTATGGGAGGTGGCCCGGCGCGGCGGCAGCCAGTCGGCAAGGTGAGCGGCGCAAAACCGCGTCAGGGGGGTACTTTGTCCGGCGAGCCAGCGCTCAAGCCCCAGCGCATGATGGTGGAGCTGCCCGACGACATCCCGCGCCTTGCCGGTCAGCAGCCCCGGTTTGAGCGCGATAAACGTCAGCGTATGGTCGGCCTGAATGACCGCCCCCGGCGTCGCGCCGGTCTGCGCGTTCAGGCCGGAAGGGATATCCAGAGCCAGCACCGGCGCAGGATGGTGGTTCGCCTGGTGAATGAGCATCGCGACGGATTCGCGCGGCGCACTGCGCAACCCGGTGCCGAGCAGGCCATCAATAATCAGTGAGATATCGTCTGGCCAGGGGACAGTGGCCGCATGGATCACGCCGCCGGCGTTAAGCCATGCCTCCCGCGCCGCCTGCGCCTCTTCCGGCAGCGGGCTGTCACTCTCTACCGCCAGCAGCGTCACCCTCCGCCCGGCGGCCTGGGCCAGACGCGCGACGACATATCCGTCACCGCCGTTGTTGCCATGCCCGCAGAGGATCAGCCAGTGCGCGCTGTCAGGAAAAGCGCGGCTGGCCAGCTGGAACGCCGCCTCGCCCGCGCGCTGCATCAGTTCAAACAGCGTCAGTCCCAGGCTGTCCGCCGCCTCTCGTTCGGCCAGGCGCAGCGCCTCCGCAGGCCAAATGTTGTATGGTATACTGTCAGGGTTTTTCGTCATTGTATGGTCCATCATGTCACAGCCCCTCGATCTCGTTCAGTTAGCGCAACAAATCAAACAATGGGGCACAGAGCTCGGGTTCCAGCAGGTCGGTATCGCCGATACCGACCTCAGCGCCAGTGAACCCAAACTGCAGGCATGGCTGGATAAACAATACCACGGCGAAATGGAGTGGATGGCCCGTCACGGTATGATGCGCGCCCGCCCCCACGAACTGCTGCCCGGTACGTTACGCGTCATCAGCGTGCGGATGAACTATCTGCCCGCTAACGCCGCCTTTGCCCGCACCCTGAAAGATCCCGAGCTGGGTTACGTCAGCCGTTATGCCCTCGGGCGTGATTATCATAAGCTGCTACGTAATCGCCTGAAAAAACTGGGTGAGAAGATTCAGGAACAGTGTGCTTCGCTCAATTTTAGACCTTTTGTCGATTCCGCGCCTATCCTGGAACGGCCCATTGCAGAAAAAGCGGGCCTTGGCTGGACAGGTAAGCACTCACTTATCTTAAGCCGCGACGCCGGATCATTCTTTTTTCTCGGCGAACTGCTGATTGACCTGCCCCTGCCGGTCGACAGCCCGGTCGCGGAGGAGTGTGGACGCTGTGTCGCCTGCATGACTATCTGCCCCACCGGGGCCATCGTTGAGCCTTATACCGTCGACGCCCGCCGCTGCATCTCCTATCTCACCATCGAACTGGAAGGCGCTATTCCGGAGGAGTTCCGTCCGCTCATCGGCAACCGGATCTATGGCTGCGACGACTGCCAGCTTATCTGCCCGTGGAACCGTTTCTCACAGCTTACCGATGAAGAGGATTTCAGCCCGCGCCAGGCGCTGCATGCCCCGCCGCTGGTGGAACTGTTCGCCTGGAACGAAGCGTGGTTTCTGAAGGTGACCGAAGGGTCGGCGATTCGTCGCATTGGTCATCTGCGCTGGCTGCGTAATATCGCCGTCGCGCTGGGCAATGCGCCCTGGGATGAAGCCCATCTTCGCGCACTGGAGAGTCGCCTGGGCGAGCATCCGCTTCTCGACGAGCACATTGAGTGGGCGATTGCCCAGCAACTGAAAAAGCGCAGCGTCGACGCCGTCGAAGTACAGCTGCCGAAAAAATTACGGCTGGTCAGGGTGGTAGAGAAAGGCCTGCCGCGCGACGCCTGATTCATTCACAGGCTGTGAATAAAATCTAAAACACATTGAGTTTCAAGGCGCAGACCGAGGTCAAGTGATCGGATTAACATTTCGAAATGAAATTTAATTGTTAAATTTCAATTAGATATAAAGATATTATTTACAAAGCGAAGCATTTACGCCGTCAGAAGCGAAACGACAACCTGTGGATAACTCTGTTTACAGTATTTCTGCAGACCAAACGAAAATCATCCCCGGCGCTGGATTGCACTGTGGATAAATAAGAGATGGAAGAAAATTTGGAGCGGGAAACGAGACTCGAACTCGCGACCCCGACCTTGGCAAGGTCGT